>NZ_JBFBKR010000006.1:0-223831 GCF_040686575.1 Arthrobacter sp. NPDC080073 | reverse complement strand
TGGGCAGGGTTCTTGTAGCTGAACAGGAACGCGACCGCGACCGCGCCGTAACCCTCCTCCACCGCCCGGCGGCCCGCCTGACGGACAGCCACCTCGTCCAACGGCCTGATCTCCACACCCTGCCCGTCAAGGCGCCCCCCGACACCGATGACATCCTTGCGCTCGAGCAGCGGGGCAGGCTTGCGGTACCGGGCGTTGTAAAGCTCAAGACGCGGGCCCCGGGCAATGTGATAAGTGTCCTCGACGCCGGCGGTCGCCAGCAGCAGCACCGGCACGCCGCGCCGTTCAAGGAAGGCATTCAACCCCTGCGTGGTGCCGTGGACCAGGAACTCGATATCGGACAGGTCCTCGACAATGGACTCCAGGCCCGCGATGACCCCCGCGCTCAGATTCCCCGGCGTCGTGGATGACTTCGTGGCCGCATAGGTCCCGGCGTGCTGATCGTACGCGACAATGTCCGTAAACGTCCCACCGATGTCCATGGACACCCTGTAATTCGGCATGTATCTCTCCTCAAGGTTCTGAATCGGAACTCAATGTGTGAGACATCACGCTACGGACCCCGCATTACCCGGACATGGGCAAACTGCACGATGCTGCTGAAGCTGCGCGGGCAGAATGCATAACAGCATTGCGCGGAGCCAGATCTGGCGCGGCCGTTGGGGCCGGCGCTATGAGCGTGAGATTACGGAATCGGCGTTTGCCCTTTCCCAAGTGCAACGAGGGACGCTTCGGGCGCCGGCTGTAGTAGTTCATGCCTTCCTGGCCGCGCCCACAGGAGCACGGGAAATAAGCCGTGGCTGATGACCGCCAACGGCCGGTCCCGTTGAATGCTTGAGCACCAATCGTGAGAGCCGTCACAACAGAGGTAAAAAATTTGTTGCTTATCCTCAAAACAAAAAAGTGGCCCTGACCTGCTCAAACGCATGCACGATTTCGGCACATAGTGCTTTGCGCTCAATCGGGCGTTCCAGAAAAGGGCAAAGTGAACATTCCCTGGCCATTCGCATTTGTAATGTGAGTGCGGTCACTCGGCGGAGGAGCGGAGGAGCTGCTCCCGGGCGCACAGAAATGCAGCCTGTACTTCTTATCCTGTCCAAAATTTCGGAGGTCAAGACATGTCCAGTATCGACCCACTCATCTCAGGGCAAGCGCCCGGGACGGCGAGCCCACCTCGCTCCATGGCCGTAGGGCACGTGTTCCGCGACATGCCTTTCGGCTCCATCCATTTCAAAATCTGCGCGGTCCTCTTCTTCGCTTTCGCAATCGAAGCCTGGGAAATGCTCATGCTCACCTACGTTGCTGGTGATCTTGCTACCAGCCTGCAGGTCGGCATGACGGAGGTAGGAATCGCCATCTCGGCGCTCTTCCTGGGCATGATCCCCGGGTCACTAATTTGGGGGCCTATCTCTGATCGAATGGGAAGGAAAGCAACGTGTGCATGGAGCTTCGCCGGTTATGGCGTCTTCACGCTCCTGAGTTGCTTCGCACCGAACTTCGAGATCCTCTCGGTGGCTCGCTTTCTCTCCGGGCTGTTGTTCTCCGGCGTCTTCACTGTGACTTTCCCCTATTTCGAAGAACTGCTCCCGGTCAAGGTCCGCGGAAGGGCCACGGTCTATCTTGCCGCAGGGTGGCCGATTGGCATCCTGGCCGCCCTCGGCACCGCTGCTCTGATCGGAGGGCACGGCTGGCGCTGGGTCATTGCCGTCAGCGCACTTGCCAGCCTGTGGGGCATCGTTCTGTACAAGGTCGTTCCGGAATCCCCGTACTGGCTCGCGAGGCGGGGGCGGAACGAAGACGCGCACGATGTCCTCGAACGTCTGGGAGCACGCGGCATCTCCCGTGGCACCATCTTCACTGTGTCCGAAGGCAAGAAGCAGTCCATTTGGGGCCTCTTCAACGGGAGGATGGGTCGGATCACGGTCATTCAAGTCCTCATCAACTTCACCTTCTCTTGGGGCTACTGGGGGCTTCAATCGTGGATGCCAACATTGCTTGAAGGGCGAGGACTGAGCGCCTCATCAAGCTTTTCCTTCATTGCCCTGAGCGCGGTCCTCATGATCCCCGGATACATGACGGCCTCCTACCTGACCGGACGCTTTGGCCGCAAATGGATATTCACGATCTACGTCCTCGCCGCGGCTGGCGGCGGCTTCTTCTTCGGGACAGCCACAACCGAGACCGAGATGTATATCGGCATGTTCTCTCTGGCCTTCTTTGCTCTGGGAGCCTGGGGTGTCTGGGACACGTGGATGGGTGAGCTCTATCCCTCGGCCCTTCGAGGCTCGGGTTACGGGTTCGGGATTTTCGGTCAGCGCGTCGCAAATACGGTCGCACCCAGTCTTGTCGGGTTCCTCCTAGCCTCCGCCACCGGAGCTACCGCGACGATTCTATTTATCAACACGTTCTTGTTTGCCACGGTCATCCTTGGCCTGTTCTTGCCCGAAACCGAAGGAAGTGAATTGGAATGATCATCCCCACCGATAATCTCGACGCTCTCTCGGAGAACGCCCGAATCCTCTGGATCAACCCGCTCTACACCGATGTGTACAACCGAGCAATGGCGGATTCGTTCCGCCAGATAGTCCGTCCCGGCACAGAAGTGGATGTCGTCTCCCTTGATGGAGAGGGCCCCTCCCACATCGAATACAACGCTTTCGAGGCACTTATGCTTCCAGAACTGTTGCGCACGGTGCGGTGGGCGGAAGAAGCAGGCTATGACGCCGCCGTCATCGGTTGTTTTTACGACCCGGCGCTACGGGCGGCACGCGAAATCACCGATCGCATGGTGGTTGTAGGCCCGGCGCACTCGGCTCTGAGCATCGCCGGAAGTCTGGGCGAGCGATTCTCCATCCTCGTCGGCCGGAAAAAGTGGATTCCCGAGATGGCCGAGAACGTCCACCGTTGCGGCGCATCAGAGCGTCTTGCCTCGTGGCGCGTTCTCGAGATGGGCGTCGATGACTTCCAGCAGGACCCGGCCCTCACGGAAAAGCGGATCATGACCGAAGCCCGCAAGGCTGTGGAGGAGGACGGCGCAGACGTTGTCATTCTCGGCTGCACGGCCGAATTCGGATTCTTCCGAACGGTTCAAGAGGAAATTGGAGTACCCGTGATCGACGCGACTGTGGCCCCGCTCAAGCACGCCGAACAGCTCGTCGACACGGTTCGTCGGTTCGGCTGGACACACAGCAAGCGCCTGGGCTATGACGGGCCCACGGCTCAGGAACGCCAGCGGTTCTTCCCGGCTCTCGAGCCAAAGCGCATGGTGTCAATGACCACAGTGTCCTCGTAAATACAGTGTCCTCGTAAATATTGCACCGCTCGTCACGCCGACTGCTTGCGCGTCACAGAGCCCTTCACCCGAGGGCATCTTTGGCCGGAGGTTACCCCGGCACCCTCGCCTGCCTTGACATCCCGTGATCGAGGCAGGCGAGGGAACCCTTCCCTGTAACCAGCAAAGTGGGGACGGTTAACCGCATTCTTCCCATAACCCCGGCGGCAGCGCCGGCTAACCCAATCAAAATCAAGCGTGGCATACAGCACCACGCACAAACGGAGGTACGGCGATGTCCAGACAGACCCTATGTATCAATCCAATGATGACCCACGCTTACCATGTCCCTATCGGATGCCTGTCCCCCCTCAAGCCCAACGCCTCCCTGGTCCAGCGATGAGCAGGCCGGAATCCGCGGTTGTCTTCCGCAAATTAGGCGGCCCCGAAGTGCTGGCCGTCGAAGCTGCTTCTCCCCGTCAAGTCGCCGAAAACGATGTCCGCATCAACGTCGCAGCATTCGCACTCAACCGGGCAGATCTAATGTTCATCCACGGAGAGCACTACACCATCCCGGTGTTCCCCTCGCGTATTGGGTCCGAGGCAGTGGGTACCGTCACCGAGATCGGCGAGAACGTCACCGACTTCAACATCGGCGACCGCGTCACGAGCATTCCCTTCTTCACCGCAACCGATGGCGTGCAGGGAACAACAGCTGTCCTACCGGCAGACTACCTAACCCTTGCTCCACCGGAACTTTCGGATGCCCAGGCCTGCTCTGTGTGGATGCAATATCTCACGTCTTACTTCGCCTTCGCGGAAGTAGCCAACCTCGGTTCTGAAGACACAGTGCTCATCACTGCCGCCGCCAGTTCGGCCGGGCTTGGCGCCATTGAGATCGCACGCGCACTTGGGGCGAAGGTAATCGCCACGACACGGTCGGAGAAGAAGCGATCGCTCCTCCTCGAGGCGGGCGCAAACGAAGTAGCCCTCGTGGGAGTCGACGACCTCGGCGAGGTCATCGACCGTACCACCCATGGCAAAGGCGTCCGGGTCGCTTTCGATCCTGTCGGAGGAGAGTCCCTCGGCACCTACGTCGATCACCTCGCACCCAACGCCGTCATTTTCGGCTACGGAACGCTGAGCGATCTGCAGCCCGTCATCCCTATGGCCGCAATGTGCAGAACTCAATCGGTTTTCCACCCCTACTCAATGTTCAACCACGTCGGACGGGCCGAAGAGCGGCGGAGAGGTGTCGACTTCATCCTCGAGCGGATTAGCTCCGGCGCCCTGCGGCCGAGAGTCGACAGGGTCTTTGCCTTCGACCAAGTGCTTGACGCCTACCGCTACATGGAGTCGAACGAACAATCAGGGAAGATTGTCGTCGAAATAGGTTAGGCATGCCGCGCCCGGGTCCGTGTCCGCGGAACAGTCCGGCGGACACGGACCCGGGGCATTTTCGGCCCAGACCCCGACCCGGCAGCTGGATACCCGTAACGGCACCGGCGGAACCACCGGGCCCGTCGGGGCCGGCCAGACCGTGAACCTGAAAGTCACCGGCCGCGGCAGTATCCCCGCCAGCGGCGTTTCCGCCGTCGCCCTGAATCTGACCGTGACGTCCCCGACCTCGTTCGGGAACATCACCGCCTACCCCGGCGGAGCCCCGTAACCGATCACCTCGAACGTGAACTTCGACGTCGGGCAGGCCGTGCCGAACCTGGTCATCGTCCCGGTCGGTGCCGACGGAACAGTCTCCTTCACGAACAACTCCGCCGGCACCGTCCAGCTCATCGCGGACACCTCCGGCTACTCCACGGCCCCGGCCACGGGGCAACCCGGCCCGCACCGGCTCCAATCCATGGCCAGCACCCCGGCCACGGGGACACCCGCCACCAACACTTTCACCTGGGACGCGGCCGGGCGGATGACAGGCCGGGCCGGGGAGACCCTGTCCTATGCCCCCGACGGGAAGCTCGCCACCGCCACCGGTACCTCCAGTCTCCCGGTGAACCCGAACCCCTCCGCCACCGCCGGCACCCCGGCCGCCCCCGTGACCGGGACGGCCGGGAGCACCGGGACCCGGTACTACGACGGCGCAGGGAACCTTGTCGGACTCACGGACGGCACGGGCACCACCGTCGCCCTGGGCTCCATCACCGCCCATTCCACCCCGGCCGGGGTCCAGACCGCGACGAAGAGCTGCTCGGCGCGTAAGCGAAGCGTCCCTGGTGCAGGCGTAGGCCAACGCTCATTACGACCAAGGGCAAGATCGGACAGGGTTTTGCCCAAGAGATGGGCATGCACCGCATTTCCTTGGGCAGGAAGCGGGCGGCAGCCCTGTTCACCGGCTGTAGCGCGCCCTTTGGTTCGGGGCAGGTGCAGTATTGGTCAAGGTTTTGCGGCCTGAAGATGGGTGGCGCGGTAGCCTCTTCGTCGTCCGTTCTCGTCGAGCAGTGTTCCGACCAGCTTTGTGGTGCGCATTACCACGGACCGGTCGGTGATGCGCACGCCGGGCAATTGTTCTTCTATGGCTGCTTCGAGCCGGGAGATGTCTTTGAGCGTCCTCATCCAGACGGTCATTGCGATGTTGTACCTGCCAACTATCGACACCACGGAGCGGATCTCATCAAGCCGGCTTAGTTGCCTGGCAATCCGTTCTGCCTGGGCGGCGGGCAAGGACAAAAAATACCAGGCGTTGACCGGCCAGCCTGACGCTGAGCGTATGACGTCGGTCCTCAGCCGAATTGTCCCCGCCGACAGCTGGCTGGCAATTGACTCGCGGACTTTTCGCGGGTTGGCTCCAATAGACGTTGCGATTTCCTTGGCAGTCGCCCGCCCGTTATGGAACAACTCCTTGGCAACCGCCGCGTCAAATTCCGTGGGCCGCCTCGTCCGCGCCGTCTCCGGCTTGAACGCCCGCAGGGTTTCCACTTGCTTCGTATCGAGCGCCCTCAGGCGCCATTGGCTGGCCTCTGCGAGGACATCGGAAATCGGATAGGAATAAACCTTGGCTACGAAATCCAGTCTTTCCAGCCGCTCCAGCACATACCTGTAGAGAGCCTCGCTTGTAGGAGCGATCACGGAAAGCACCAGGTCCCGTGAACCTGCGGTGATGTCCACCGTTGCCACCTCAGGGTCCGGCAGCAAGGCCTCGGCCAGATTCATGAGCTTGCCAGGCATCGCCTCGACTTCCACTATGGCCCCAGCCTGCAGTTTGGCGTCGGTGTAACCGGTCACCCATGCCAGGCCCTCGTTCGAGATCCGTTCCCAGCGGCGGCCCAAGGTGACCGGGTCCACCCCCAAGACCCGGCCCAAGGCCGCCCATGACGCTCGGGGCTGAATCTGCAGTGCGTTAATCAGCATCAGATCGAGTTCGTCGAACACCGTTTCCTGCACCAGAAGCATCCTTAGGGGTAATTTACTGCATTCCGTATTATTCCGTGCGTCCCAATCCTACTCTGGAGCAGTCATCCTGTGCGTGACCGGAGTCACCCATCTTTTCCTGGCGTCTGGGTTGACTGTGATGATTTTGACCCCCGGGAACCTCGGGGTTTCCGACCTTCCTCAAATTCCGTTCCCCTTTTTTCAAACTGATGAGGAGTAGCGTGGCTACTACAGTTATCGATCCCGGCTCGACGGATATCCAGCCCCTGATCCATCACCCGGTGCTGTGGATTTGTGCCGCCGGCGTTTTCCTGGTGATCGTTCTTCAGTCCGTGATTTATTTCAGGGCGATCAGGCAAGCCGCAGGCGATGCCGATCTCAGCCCCTCCCAGGTTCGGGGTTCTGTACGCACCGGAGCAGTAGCCGCGATCGGGCCGTCACTGGCTGTGGCTCTCATCGCGATCTCGCTGCTGCCCTTGTTCGGCACTCCCGCGGTGCTGACCAGGATTGGTTTGGTCGGCTCGGCGGCCTTCGACGTCGCGGCGGCAGGACTGGCCGCCGGAACGCAAGGTGCGCAACTCGGGGGTCCTACCTACACGCAAAAGATATTCGCCTTGGGTTTTGCTGCGATGACCATGGGCGGGCTTCTCTGGATGCTCGCAACCTTGGTCCTCACGCCGATCCTGAGTAAGGGCGACGCCAAGCTCCGCCAAGTCAACCCAGCGGTGATGACAGTCGTTCCTGCCGCCGCGCTCCTGGCAGCGTTTTTCACCTTGACATTCCAGGAAACCCTGAAGTCCCCCGTGCACCTGGTCACCGTTGCTTCGTCGGCCGCAGTTATGGGCCTGTGCCTCCTGGTCTCTAAACGCTTCCATCTCCCGTGGCTTCGCGAATGGGGCCTCGGCATCGCCATTTTCATCTCGCTCGCCGTCGCATACCTAGTGACCAATCCCGTGTCGGTCTCCTGATCCAAAGAAAGAAGCGTTCGATGTCAGCATCCCCCCATACCCGCAGCGGCTTTGCCGCCTTTGACCGGACCACTTCAATCTGGGGTCCCGTAACCCTCGGGCTCGGGCTCTTGATTTCCCTCGTGTCGGCGCTCTACGCAGCCTTCGGGACAGGACTCGGCATCACAGGTCTGGAACTGTGGGCAGCGGTCGGGGCCGTAGTGGCCACCTTCGGTCTCTTCGCGATCGTTGAACCCGTATCGTATTTCCCCATCCTTGGCCGCTCCGCGATGTATCAGGCGTTCCTGATCGGAAACATCTCCAACAAACTCCTGCCGGCGGCAATCGTCGCCCAAGCACAGCTGAATGAAAAGCCAGGCACCCGTCGGGCAGAGCTGATCGCAGGAAGCGCCATCATCGGAGCAGTCCTCGTCCACATCACAACACTCATCCTCTTCGTAGGCGTCTTGGGCACCCTCATCGTTGGACTGCTGCCCCCAGCGGTCATCAACACAGCACGGCTCTACATCCTGCCGGCCATCTTCGGGGCAGTCGTCCTCCAAAGCGTTCTGGCGCTAAAAAGCATCCGCACCACTATCGTCGCGGTGGCCATTGCCGGGCTGGTCGTGTTCATCGGACTGCCACTGGCCCCGGGAATCACTTTCCTTGCTACCGCCATCGCCGTGATCCTCACAATCACAGTTGCTTGGTTCACGCGTTCGAAAACGCAGCCAACCAGTGAGCCCGAAGTCCCCACAGCCGTCCCCCACTAAATGCGCCTTGCCACGCAAGGCCCGGCAGGCATGGACCATCTTTGCCGCACATGCACGCACTGAACCGTTATGGAAGGGAACGAACCATGGAACACCTGAATCCTTTAATTGAAGACGTCGAGGCCTTGGCCCCGGAATTCACCGCACTGTCCGACGCGATCTGGGACGAGCCCGAGCTGCGCTGGGAGGAACATACCGCGGTCACCCGACAGGTTGTCGTGGCTAAGAAGTACGGGTTCTCCATCACACGTGATGTCGCCGGGATACCGACTGCCTTTTATGCTGAAAAGGGCTCTACAGGCCCCGTCATCGCCTTCCTTGGAGAATACGACGCCCTGGCAGAGTTAAGCCAGGACAGCGGCAACCCCGAGCGCTGCCCCGACCCCGACAACCACTCCGGAAACGGGCAGGGCTGCGGCCATCACCTGCTGGGCGCCGGCTCGCTCCTCGCTGCCGTTGCCACCGCCCGGTATCTGGAAAAAAACGGGCTGCCAGGCCGGGTACGGTACTACGGGTGCCCCGCTGAAGAAGCAGCGGCCGGCAAGAGCTTCATGGTCAAAGGCGGAGCATTCGCCGGTGTCGACACCGCAATCACCTGGCACCCCTTCGCCAGCACGCTGTGGAAGCAGAACCTGATGCTCGCCTACACCCAGGTCTACTTCCACTACAAAGGTGTCGCAGCGCACGCCGGCGCATCACCACACATGGGCCGCAGCGCACTCGACGCGGTAGAACTCCTTAATGTCGGCACCAATTTCCTGCGCGAACACATGCCCGACACTGCACGGATCCACTACGCAATCACAGACGCCGGCGGACTATCACCCAACGTCGTGCAACCCCAGGCGTCCGTGTACTACATCATCCGGGCCACAGACGGGCAGCAAATGCGTGCCCTCTACGACAGGGTGCTCAAGGTCGCGCAGGGGGCTGCGCTGATGACAGAAACAGAACTAACCGTTGAATTTGATGGCGCATGCTCGGAGATCCTTCCCAACGCTGCCCTTGAAAAGGTTCTCTATCAAAATGTGAAGGAACTCGGCGGCGTTCCTTTCGACGCATCCGACCAAACAACCGCCGCCCGCTTCGCTGCAGGACTGGACCGGCGGGAGGTGCGCACAGCCAAGACCGCCGTCGGATGGGGCGCGAACGAGGAGAAAGCCCTCCACGATGAAATCCCTGAACCCGACACGCTACCGCGCGCGCAACTGACCGGCTCAAGCGATGTCGGCGACGTTAGCTGGTCAGTGCCCACCGTTCAAATCATGGCCGCCAGCTTCGCCCTGGGCACTCCGTTACACACCTGGCAGGTCGTCGCGCAGGGCAAGGTGCCCGCAGCGCACAAAGGCATGATCTACGCCGCAAAAGCGATGGCCGGCACCGCTCTCTCCCTCTTCACCGACCCTGCGCTCATGGCCCAGGCCAAGTCCGAGTTCGACGACCTCACAGCAGAAACTCCCTACATCTGCCCCATACCCGACGACGTCCTGGCACCACCAATCCGCCGCGCCAAAGCCGACGAAATCCAAACCGAGCTCGAAATGCAGGGCGTCTAATAACCGAGATTCATTCCCAAGCCCGTCAGGATACATTCTGCGTGGTCTAGAGTGCGGGGTCCGGGTGGGAGTATGAATTCCCTATCTTTCACCACGGGCCCTCGTACTCTGCCTTAGTGTTTTCCTGACACAAGTTGCCAGAAGTCTTGGATTTCAATCTGACACTCTTCCTTGGGAGTCGAACATAGTCGTCCAACCTATCGGATACGTCAGAGACAGCGGCCTGGACTAGAACAGCCAGGGCCAGTTGGAAGGCGTCCATGTGGGCAGGGTGTTCACGGACAAAGCGTCCGGCAAGGACGCTGATCCTCGATGACCTGCGCTCCGTCGTGGGACATCCGCAGAAATCGAGCGTTCCCTCGTCAGCGAATGCCAACCGAAGGCATCGCCCTGGCAAAAGCGCTGAACCTGCCGAGGGCGCAAATGTGCCCTTTCAACGGCTCAGGCGGCAGAACTGGCGGGACGCGCCGCTGCAGGAGAACGCTTGTAACAGTCGACCCCAGCGTGCCCAGAATTACGCAACAGCGGCATGTTGTTATTACAGTAAGGATTGCCTTGCCTATCTCGCTACCGTTCACCCGAGTCGTCGGGCTTGCTCTGCATGAAGGGTAGGGCTGCCCCCAACTAGTCCGGTCCCAGCCGGAACCCTTGAAAGGCCCACATGAAATTCGGCATCAAACCTGCTACGGCCCTTGCCGCCGCCACGGCCACGCTGCTGGCACTTTCGGCGTGCAGCGGCGCACCAAGCGGTACCGCTAGCGGCGGTTCCGCGGCCGGCGCGTCCGGCGACGGCATCGTCGTATACAACGCGCAGCATGAAAACCTCACCGGCGCATGGGTGGACGCCTTCACCAAGGAAACGGGCATCAAGGTTACGCTCCGTAATGGTGACGACCTTGAAATGAGCAACCAGCTCAGTGAGGAAGGCAAGAACTCCCCGGCGGACGTCTTCCTCACGGAAAACTCCCCGGCCATGGTCCGCATCGCGAGTGCAGGATTGCTCGCCCCCGTGGACCCGGCAACCCTCAGCCAGGTCCCTGCGCAGTACCGGCCCTCCACAGGCGACTGGACGGGCATCGCGGCCCGCTCCACCGTACTGGCCTACAACAAGACCAAGCTCGGCGCGGACCAGCTTCCCAAGTCCTTGATGGACCTCGCGGACCCGTCATGGAAGGGGCGCATCGGTGCCTCCACTGGCGGAGCTGATTTCCAGGCCATCGTCAGCGCGATGCTTGCGCTCAAGGGAGAAGACGCTACGCAGAAATGGCTGGAGGCGGCCAAAACCAACTTCAAGTCCTACAAAGACGACACCCCGGTGCTCGCAGCTGTGAATGCCGGCGAGGTCGAAGCGGGAGTCCTGTATCACTACTACTCCTTCGTGGACCAGGCCCAGACCGGAGAAAACAGCAAGAACGTCGATCTCCACTACTTCAAGAACCAGGACCCGGGTGCGTTCGTCAGCGTCTCCGGCGGTGCTGTTCTGGCATCCAGCAAGAAGCAGGCCCAAGCCCAGCAGTTCCTGAAGTTCATCACGGGCAAAGCGGGTCAGCAGGTCCTCCAGAACGGTGACTCCTTTGAGTACACGGTTGGCTCCGACGTACCGGCGAACTCCAAGCTTGTGCCCCTTAAGGACCTCCAGGCACCTTCAGTGGACCCGGCCAAGCTCAACAGCGAAAAGGTCACCGAGCTGATGACCAAGGTAGGGCTCCTTTAAGGCTTCCGGCCCTCCGGCACGTTTTGACGCCGTCGAAGGGGCGGCCTCGAACCCCGCCCCTCCTGGAATATGGCCCCTACAGCACTACGGCATACAAGCTGTTTGAAGGCCGCGGCCACTACACCTGCGGCGAGCAGGCCTGGGAGGCGGCCTCGAACCCCGCCCTCGACTAGGCGCAGAAGCCCGTGGCCGGTGATCTTGGGGTGAGCTGGGAAATTAACAGTCCGGGCTGTCACACATTCCATCCGGCCGGTGTCTTCATGCCGTAAGGCAAGGAAACCGACCCCAGGAGGAATCATGACCACCCGGATCCCAGCCGCAGAGATCACCGGACTTTACGGAACCCTCATAAAGAAGTTCAGCGTGAAGATGTTCGGCAAGGTGCCGGAATCGCTGGGTGTCATGTGGCACAACCCGGCCGTGCTCAAGGCTTCCATGGGCATGGGGCAGAAGCTGCAGAAATGGAACAGCTGCGATGAATCGCTGAAATCCTACGCCCACATGGCGGTCGCCTCGCTGATCGGCTGCACCTGGTGCCTGGACTTCAACTACTTCATGGCGCACAACAGGGGCCTTGACCTGGACAAGGCGCAGCAGATCCCGCGCTGGCGCGATTCCAGCATCTTCACGCCTCTGGAACGCGACGCGCTGGAGTATGCCGAGGCCATGAGCACCACGCCAGTGACCGTCAGTGACGAGCTCGCCGCCCGATTGCTGGAGCAGCTCGGCGCGGCGGCGTTAGTGGAGCTCACCAGCGTGATCGGCTACGCCAACCTCACCACCCGCGGCAACGTGGCGCTCGGCATCGAGTCCGAGGGCTTCTCTGATTCCTGCGGGTTGAAGCCCCTTGCGGCGCCGAGTCCCTCGCGGTCCCGGGCAGGCGCGCGGTAGCGTGGCCGGTATGCGCAGCAGCGGCAGTTCCGGCACCACAGACAGCCTGGAACTTTTCACCACCCACCGCAGCCTCCTCTTCACCGTTGCCTACGAGATGCTCGGCTCCGCTGCCGACGCCGAGGACGTGGTGCAGGAGGCCTGGCTGCGGTGGGCCGGCCTGGATGCCGGGGCCCGTGCGGAGGTCCGTGACCCGCGGGCCTACTTTGTCCGCATCGTCACCCGCCAGGCGCTGAACCGGCTGCGGACCTTGAGTCGACGCCGGGAAGAGTACGTGGGCGAATGGCTGCCCGAGCCGCTGCTCACTGTGCCGGACGTCGCCGAAGACATTGAACTGGCCGAGAACGTCTCGATTGCCATGCTCACTGTCCTCGAATCGCTGACCCCGGTGGAGCGGGCGGTCTTCGTCCTGCGCGAGGTCTTCGACGCACCCTACGAGGAGATCGCGCAGGCGGTGGACAAGTCGACGGCGGCTGTCCGGCAGATCGGCAGCCGTGCCCGCTCGCATGTGGCGGCACGCCGCCCCCGGATGCAGGTGGACCGCAGCGAGCAGCAGGCCGTCGTCGAACGTTTCCTCGTGGCAGTCACCACCGGCGACGTGCAGGGCCTGATGGATGTCCTGGCCCCGGACGTTGTTCTCGTCGCGGACGGCGGCGGAATTGCGCAGGCCGCACGGGTGCCGGTGTACGGCGTGAAGAAGGTGATCAATCTGCTGCGGCCGTTCCCGCAATGGGCGGTCAATCCGAAAGTCGCCCTGCTGTGGCTCAATGGCGGCCTTGGCATCCGGATCGACGACGAAGCAGGCGGGCCGTCGCTCATCAGCGTGGTGGTCGAGGACGGGCGGATTGCGCGGATCTTCGCCATGCGGAACCCGGACAAGCTGGGCCGTGTGGAGGAAGAGACCAGGCTGGCGCGCTAGCTCCCCATCGAGATTGCGGCAACGCAACACGGCACGTCGGACTTCACTGTCCCCGCCGACGCTGTCCCCGCCGACGCCGTCCCCGCCGACGCCGTCCCCGCCGACGCCGTCATTGAGGCTACTGTCCGTGGACTGTAAGGACGCCGGCCAGATCGAGGTCGGCGCTTGTTCCGCCCACCCCGGCATGGGACAGCAATACGGCCCCTAGCGCCGTACTCCAAAAGGTGCGGACCTCGGTTTCGATATGGCGTTCCAGCTTCCAGCCCCGGCGGTTTGCGATACGGCGGAGGTAATGCTCGGACTGATGGAACAGGATCCGCAGATGCGTGTCGATCACGGCGCCAAGTGCAGGCGTGGTGATTCCCGCTGCCAGTGCGCGGGCGACCAAAGGGAGGGAAGGCGCTGCATGGATGACACGTGCGATGTTTCGACGGAAGGCGGCGGCGTCCCTTGCGGCCTCGCCGATTGATTCAAACCTTTTGGCGTCGTGAAGCAGCCGGAGGAACGCGGCGTGCACGAGCAGGGCGTCCTTGGAGCCGAAGTGATAGGTGATCTGGTTTGGAAACACTCCTGCGGCCTGGGCAATCTCCGCCACGCTCGGCTCTGCGCTGCCGGACTCCGACCAGAGCCGGGCGGCTTGTTCGATGATTCGGTAGCGCGTGGCCCGGCCTCGCCCAGGCGCCTGGGTCGCCAGGCCTCGGTCGGGTTTACTAGACGTCATTTCATCATTGTATGTGATACAAGTATTCTTACACTTGTATGCCATACAAATAAGGAGATGAGATGGGACTGAACACAGAGGTCGTGGTAACGGGCCTGGGGGCCATGACACCGTTGGGCACGGACGTTGCCACGACGTGGAGTTCCCTCCTGACGGGAGAATCCGGGGTCCGCAGGACCGGCCTGCATCTGAAAGGCGAGGATTCTCCGGCTGCAATCGCCGGATTGATGGCCGGCGACCCCGCCGAGATGCTGGGTCCTATCGCTGCAAAGCGGCTCGACCGATCCCAGCAGGCAGCGATGGCCGCCGCAGCCGAAGCGTGGGCCGACGCAGGCTATCCGGAGGTTGACGGCGACCGCCTGGTGTCCTCCATAGGAACGGGCATCGGGGGCATCCGCAGCCTCCTGAAGGAAAACGGTGCGCTGGAGCTGGCCGGAACGCGGCGTGTCTCGCCACGTACGGTACCCATGCTCATGCCCAATGCGGCAGCTGCGGCCATCAGCATCGAATACGGAGCCAGGGGAGGAGCGTATACCCCGGTCTCGGCCTGTTCGTCCGGGGCGGAAGCCATCGCCCTTGGCGCGCGGCTAATCCGTGCAGGAGAGGCCGACGTCGTGATTGCCGGCGGAACGGAGGCCGCGATCACCCCGATCACCGTCGCCGGATTCATGCAGGCACGGTCGCTGTCGACGTATGCCGGCGACCCGGCGGACGCGTCGCGCCCTTTCGCGGTTGACCGTGACGGTTTCGTTCTCGGCGAAGGCGCCGGAATCGTTGTTCTCGAAAGCGCCGCCCACGCCGCGGCCCGGGGAGCACGAGTGCGCGCCGTCCTGGCTGGAGCCGGGGTTACATCCGATGCTCACCACATGACCGCCCCGGCCCCGGACGGAAGAGGACAGACCGCGGCGATGCGGAAGGCACTGAGACAAGCAGGTGTCGGGCCGGAAGCGATTGGCCACATCAACGCGCACGCTACAGGCACCGCGGTTGGGGATATCAGTGAAGCGCGGGCGATCGTCGATGTCTTCGGGGCCGGAACTGTCACGACCGCTCCGAAAGCCTCCATGGGCCACCTCTTCGGGGCTGCCGGTGCCGTGGAGGCGCTCCTGACCATTCTGAGCGTGGAGCACGGAGTCGTACCGCCAACACGAAACCTCACAACCTCCGGGCTGGATCCGCTTATGGAGTTGGACGTGGCAACTACTCGGCGGGACACCAGCCTCCGGGCAGCCCTTAGCAATTCCTTTGGTTTCGGAGGACAAAACGTCTCGCTCCTCTTCACGCCCGCATGACTACGCCGTTGGCCTTGAAGAACACGTTGTCGCCGGGATGATGAAGATCGGCCAGCGAGCGGATGAGCGCAGCCCCTCACTGATCAGGGAGCAGCCAGCCGTCTGCGATCAGCAGTTCCCGGAGCGCGGGCCGGCTGAGTGGTTCCGGCCCGTTGTGGGCTTTGCGGCGGACAGAGACGAGGAGTTTCTTCACGCCGTCGGCGCTGATGCCCAGGCTCGCGCCGACGTCGGCCATTGTCCCGCCCGAGCCGCCCAGGTACAGCGTCACGGCTTCGTGTTCACGCGGGGTGAGGCGGATCCGCGGCCCGGGGACGTCAAAGACGCCGGCAAGCTCGGGCAGGACGAACTTCTCGCCGCGCGCCGCGGCCAGAACGGCAGTGGTGAGCACCTCGGCCCCCGACGTCTTGGGTATGTAGGCCAGCGCGCCGGCGTCGAACGCTTGGCGGATCACCAGTGGCGTCGCGAGGGAACTGCAGACCACCACTTGTGATCCGGTCGAGAGAATGGCCTGGATCTTGGAGCGCAGCGGGATCCGGTCACCAAGGATGATGTCCACCAAGACAACGTCAGACAACTGTCCCAGCGAGGCGGCAAGCTCTGCCCAGGAGCCGAACCTGCCCACCACCTTCAGGGTTGAGGCGTTGGCTTCAAGCCAAGAAGCAAGACTCTCCCGCAGCAGTGCGTGGTCTTCGAGGATGTCCACGTGGATCTTTGGGGCTGCTGCTTCGAAGCGGCGCCGGAACAACCCCACCTGGTGTTCTCCTTATGGCCGACGATGCTGATCGTCAACCACTTTGCCGTCCCAGTTTCAAGATCCCGCACTGAAGAGGAACAAGAAATCCTCAAGATTCGGGCACCCGGAAACACTGAGACCTCCGGTGATCCTTGCGCCCCCGAACCCTACACCGTAGGTTTGAGGAAGCGGACGTATGCGTCCGGGGGCATCGGGTTTGAAGCCGATGGTCAGTCAGATTCAGAGAAGGAACATGGCCGTGGCAACAGGTATTGTCAAATGGTTCAACGCCGAGAAGGGTTTCGGCTTCATTGCCCCCGACGACGGTTCGGCGGACGTCTTTGCCCACTACTCGGCGATCGCCACGAGCGGGTACCGATCACTGGACGAGAACCAGCGGGTCCAATTCGACGTTGTGCAGGGCCCGAAGGGCCCCCAGGCGGAGAACATCCAACCTCTCTAGAGAGGGAACCGCTCACGAATCAAGGCAGTTCTGCAAGCAGTCGGCCCCACTTGGGCGCCAGTAAGGACGCTCCGGCAAGCTGGAGGCAATGCCACAACGTTACGGCTACGGAATCAAGCACCGGCACTCCGGTGGCTTCCTCCACTTCCGCGGTGATGTTGGCGCCGTAAAGGTTCGTGCACAAGTAAATAAGCGCGTCCGGGTTCGAGGCGGCAAGTTCCAAGGACCCGGGCAGCATTTCCTCGTCCGTGACGCGGGCGAAGGATTCGTTGTTGCTGAGGTCCAGGTGGCGGTGGTCGACCGTCTTGATTCCTTCGCGCGCATACGACTCGATGACGGCTTCGTTCACGTCCCCGGTATACGGCGTGAACATGCCGATCCTTTCCGTGCCGAACGCCTTGAACGCCTCCAGGTAGGCCAACGTGGAGGTCGTGGCAGGGATCCCGGTGGCCTCCGTGATTTCCCGGACCAAGGCCTGGTCATGCGCGGCGCCGAGCCAGGAACCCGAGGTTCCGTTCCACGCGATGACGTCCACGTCCGCCGTCGCGAGCAATGCGGCGGCCTCCCGCATCACGGCCGAATCAAACTGTTTGTCCGAGGAATCATCAAGCGCGATCCGGGTGACCGGAATCCGCGTGAAATGGATGGTGACGTCCTGGCGGTCACCCAGGATCCGGTAGCTCTGCGGCTCCAGGCACGTGTTGGAAGACGGCACGATCATGCCGATGCGTGTGGGGCGGTGTGCGGAAGGCATGGCTCTCCTAAACAGAAACGGTGGCAGGAACGGACGGCGATTTTCGAACGGAAAGTGCTTCGCGGTGGGCGGCGAAACCGTTGCGGGCAACGAAACGCCCCACCGGGCCGGGATCGTGGAAACCGTGGTCGTCGACCACCACGCGCCCGGCGGACACGACGACGGCGGGCCAGCCGCTCAGCGTCTTCCCTTCGAAAGGCGAGAAGTCAGTTCCCATGTGGAGCGCGCCGCCGTCGACCTCGCGTTCTTCGGCGGGATCAAAGATGACGAGATCGGCGTCGAACCCTACAGCGATGGCGCCCTTGCCGGGCACGGCATTGATCCGCGCGGGGCCGGCCGAGAAGACCTCGACGAAGTCCTCCACAGTGCTGTGGGGCGCCATCGCCGTGAAGGTGACGGGCATGCGGGTTTCGACGCCCGGCAGCCCGTGCGGCATGAAGCGGACGTCGTCGGTGCGCTCGCGTTTCTGCGAGAGGTCGTAGCAGGAGTGGTCCGAGGAGACAGTGTGGATCGCTCCGGTGGCGAGGCGTTCCTTCAGCGCGGCCACTGTTTCCGCGCTGCGCATGGGCGGGCAGCAGGCGTACCATTCGGGGAAATCGCTGCCATAAACCGTGTCATCCAGCGTCAAGTAGTGCGGGCACGTCTCGGAGTAGGCTTCCTGGCCGCGCCCGCGGGCCTCAGTGACAAGATCCACCGCGCCCGGAGTCGACTGGTGCACAAAGTAGACGGGCGCTCCGGTGTACTCGGCCATGGCGAGCGTCTCTTTGACGGAAATTTCCTCGGCGAGTTCGGGTCGCGTGGAGTGCAGGTGCTCGATGCCGATCCGGCCGTCCGCGGCGTGCTGTTCGGTGCAGTCGGCAATGATGGGATCGTGTTCGGCATGGATGTACGTGAGTCCGTCCAGGCGCACCATTTCGCGCATGACTTTCAGGATGGTGTCGCCGTCGGCCATGGTGGAGCCACGGTTGGTGGTGTACATCTTCACCGAACGGACGCCCTCGGCGGCGAGCTGCTCCAGCTGCCAGGGCACGGTCTCGTCCCAGCTGACAACGGAGCCGTGCAGCGCGACATCGCAGCGCGACTCGGCGGCAAGTCGCTTCTTGTTCAGGACGGCATCCAGCGGGGATTCCTGGGCATCACGCGGGATACCAAAATCGATGATGGTGGTGGTGCCGCCCCACAAGGCCGCGGTGGAGGTAGTGCGGTAGTCGTCCAGGGTGCGGAAACGGCCGGTTACTTGGGCCACATGGCAATGACCGTCCACGCCGCCAGGGATGACCAACTTGCCGGAGGCATCGATGATGCGGGAGGCGGCGGGGACCGGTTCTGCGGCGTCAATGACATGGGTGATGCGGCCGCCGTCGACTACGACGTGGGCTGCTTGCCGGGCCGGCCCAGCGGATTGACGGCTGTTGACGACGGTGCCGTGGGCGATGACGAGATCGGGAATGGTCACGGTGGTCCCTACTTTCCGGCCGGAACGGCGTTGGCAGTAACGCCGGCGGCGGCCTGGATGGCGGTCAGGGCGGCGTCGAGGTTTTCGGACAACCCGCGGCGGTTCTTGACGGGTGGCGGCGCAAAAGCGCCTTGGCGGTGGAAGCCCGACTGCAGGGCCACAACCGCTTCTGTCATGCGGATGCCGGCGGAGATTCCGTCCACCACGGGCACGGGGATCTGTCCTTCAAGCTCGCGCGCGAGTCCGGCAAGCGGGGCACCTGCGAGGATGACGACGTCGGCGCCGTCCTCCGCGACCGCCTGCCGGCTCAGCGCCAGGAGGGTTTCCTTGAAGTCCTGTTGTACGGTGCCGATGCCGTTGAGGCTCTGGTTGATGGAGCGGATCGAGGCAAGACGGCTGCCAAGTCCGAAATGCTCAACGCAGTCCCGGTACCAAGCGGTGATGCGGTCCGAAATGGCAATGATGGAGAAGCGTTGGCCCTGAAGGGCCGCGGCGACGAGGGCGGCCTCGGTGATGCCGATGACCGGCACGTCGGTGAGTTCCTTGAGCGCAGGCATGCCGGGATCTCCGAAGGCAGCCACCACGACGCCGTCTATCTGGTCCGCTGCGGGATCGCCGCCGCAGTGCTCGGCGATGATTTCGGCGACGGCCCCGGCTGCGATGAGGGCTTCAAAGCGGGTCTCGATGTATTCGACGCCATGGCCGGCGGTCCGGACGATCAGCTCGGTGTCAGTCCCCGCAGACCGGCGGGCTTCGGCGTCGATCAACGCAGTGACATCGGCGCTGATGTTGGGATTGATGACTAGCAATTTCATGTTCGTTCGCCTTGCAACTTGAGTTCGGGGGCGGGCGCGTCCTGAGGGAACTGCTCGCGGTATTTACCAATGTGCGACGCCGATTGCGTTGCGGCGCGCTCGGGATCGCCGCTGGCGATGGCGGCGTAGAGATCGCGGTGCTCCTGGATCAGCTCCGGCAGGTCGTCCACGTGGCGGAAAAGCCAGTGCATGCGGCCTTGGAGAGGTTCCAACGCGGTGCGGAGAAAATCGTTGTTGGCGATGGCCGTGATGGCATCGTGGAATTCGCTGTTGGCGCGGTGAGCCTCAAGGATTGAGCCTTTCGCGAGGAAGCGATCCGCCTCGTCGAGGAGCCCCGCCAGGTGTTCGAGGTCCCTGTCGGTGGCGCGGGCCGCTGCCAGGCGGCAGGCGAGGACTTCCAGTGACTGGCGGACGTCGAAGAGGTCCTCGACGTCCTTGGGGCTCAGCCCTGCCACTTCGGAACCCCGGGAGGCCCGGTCCTGGATGAGGCCTTCCTGCCGCAGCATGCGGAGGGCTTCGCGGATGGGGAGCCGCGACACGTTGAATTCGGCGGCGAGGTCCCGCTCCACCAGCCGGGTGCCGGGCGCGTAGTGGCCCTCGAAGATTCGCGAACGGATGGCGTCCCGCACGGATTCCCGGAGGGGGCGGTCCGTGGTGGGGGTTTCATCTGCAATCAGCATCTTTGCTCCATTCGTGTTCTCTTTGGGTCATTGCGCCCGGCATTCCCGGAGGCGTCCGGCCGTGCGGCGGTTCAGGACCGCACGGCCAGTCCGGTCAGGCGAGTTAGACCGGAAGCCGCTTGTTGTAGTTCAGGGTCAGGACGGAGACGCCCATGATGATCGCGGAACCAACAAAGTATAGGAGGGCCCAGGTGTAGGATCCCGTGGCCCCGACAATCAGGCCTACCACAATCGGGGTGACGAAACCTGCGATGTTGCCGCTGAAGTTCATTGCACCGCCCAGGACGCCGGCGTTGGTGCGGCCGCCCAGGATGGCGGGGATGCTCCAGAACAGGCCTACCCAGCGGAGGAAGAACAGGACCACTGAAAGGAGCACGACGGCGGTGATCGGGTCCGCGACGACCGTTACGCCAACCAGGCCTCCGACTACCACGACGCTCGAGATGCCCAGAAGGGTGCGCATAACCAGGTTGGCCGAGGCACCGGCTGCGCGCCACTTGTCGGCTATGGTTCCGCCGAGGATCTCGCCGACGAACCCTGCACCGAAGATCACGAACGTGGACCAGCCGATGGTATTCAGGTTGAAGTGCTTGGCCTGGGCCAGGTAGAGCGGACCCCACGTCAGGAGGCCGTAGAACACTCCGTTGAATCCAAGCCAGCCAAAGCACATGGCCCAGAAAGAGCGGAACTTCAGGTAGGGGAGGAGGGCGCGCTTGCCCTTGACGCCGTCCTTCGTGGCCTCGGCGTCTTCCTCGGCGTGGGATGCCTCGATGTATTCGGCCTCGGCGTCGTTGACGGCCTTGTGGTTCCGGGGATTGTCGCGGACGTACCACCAGACGGCCAGGCCCATGAG
The DNA here is from genome assembly GCF_040686575.1 of Arthrobacter sp. NPDC080073. Taxonomy (NCBI): domain Bacteria; kingdom Bacillati; phylum Actinomycetota; class Actinomycetes; order Micrococcales; family Micrococcaceae; genus Arthrobacter; species Arthrobacter sp. NPDC080073. The sequence continues at coordinate 202,609 of NZ_JBFBKR010000006.1, read as the reverse complement.
GACTGTCGCGGCTCCGGCGATGATGAACGAGTAGCGCCAGCTTCCCGTTGAGGCGATGAGCCAGGTGATGAGAATGCCGCCCAGGCCAGCGCCGAGCGGGGCGCCCGCATCAAGGATCGTGGCGCCGCGGCCGCGTTCCTTCTTGTGCATCCAGATGGCGTTGAGCTTCCCGCCGGCCGGCATGACCCCGGCCTCGGCGACGCCGATGCCCAGGCGTGCGATGAACATGCTGAGGAAGCCGCCGGCCAGGCCGGATGCTGCCGTGGCGGCACCCCAGCCGATGCACGAGGCAGTGACGACTTGGCGGGGGCCGAACTTGTCGATGAGCAATCCGACGGGGATCTGCATGAGGGCATAGGTCCAGAAGAATGCCGAAAGCAGGAGCCCGACGAGTTCCGGCGCGAGGTTGAATTCCTTTTGGATGATGGGCAATGCCACGGAGATGGAGCCTCGGTCGATGTAGTTGACGGCTACCAGGATGAGCAGCAGGACGAAGAGCCTCCAGCGGACACTCGTGCGTCGCTGCACGCTGTCCTTGCCGGCTTTTTCTTCTGCTGTTCCTTCGACGGCATGCGCCGCTGTTTCGGTGTTTTGGAGAGACACAGTTTCTCCTTCAGGGGGAGTTTGAGGAGCGGGGAAAGTCTTGAATTGTTGAGCTGGGTGCGGGTTCGTTGAGTCCGTTTTGGGATCCCGCTTTGGGATCCCAAAATCAAAATTAGATGTGACCCGGGGCACTGTCAAGGATTTTGGTATACAAAGCGAAGTAACAGAATGTGACCGAGGGTTGCATCCGGCGAGTTGTTGGCCTTGGCGTCCAAATCCGCGCCGGGATGGGATACCGAGGCGGCGTTAGGGAGGCCGCTGGTCGAAAGTGGGATACCGGGTACGCGAGGCGGGGAAGGTCATGGGACGCTGGAATTCCGAGGTCGCAGGGCATTTTCCGTTTCGCCAGGCGTTTAGTCCCGGCGGCTGTGCGCCAGGATTTCCGCAAGCTCGGCAAGTCGATGCGCACGTGCTGATTCCGCCGGCGTGAATGGCTCGCCGGGCCGGGAGAACAGGAGGGGCCCGTCCCAGGCGGTGGGAATCTTGAGGAGGGGCGTGGAGGGCCCGACGGCGGCGCCCGCCTCGACGGCCGGACCTTCGGCTTCGGGGGTGACGATTTTCGCCGAAAGGAGTTCCGCAACCGCCAGCGGCAGTTCGTCCGGGTTGTCGGCGATCCGGGCAGCCAGGCTCAAGGCCTTGGTCTGGCCGTCAGCCATAGCGAGTGCGGTGGTAGGCCACACGCGCGAGTTCCGGCCGCCGCCGTCGTCGAGCGCCGTCAGCAGCCCTTGCTCGCCGAGGTGGCCCGGAGCGGAAAGGACGAATTCATCCATGACGGCTCCGTCCATGGGGTGGACATGGATGCTGAGGATGTTGATGTCGGTCCGAGCCAGTGATTGGGTGATGCGTTGGAGGGAACCCGGCTGGTCGCGGAGCACGGTCCTCGCCCGCCAAAGAGCCTGGGCTGTATGAAGCTTCCTGCGGTGGCGGAGGGCAGGCGCGTGGATCCAGCGCCGCAGAATCCGTGCTGCGGAGGGCTCGGCGACCCAAATGACCAGGACCGTTGCGGTCACGGTCAGGAGGAGCACCTTGGCCAGGTAAGGCAATTGCGTTTCAACCACAATGGCGTGGACAAGAAGTTCGATGGGCAGCATCACTGCGATTTGGGCCACGGTGACCCGGGCCTTCGGAGCCTCCGGCATCTGGCCGCACACTTCGCAGGAGAGCTCGGCGGTAGCGGAAGTCCTCTTGTTCGGCTTCATGGCACTATCGTGCCCGAGCACTGTTTCAGGCGGGTTGCGCCTGCGTCACGATCTGAGGCAGCACTGATGGGGCCAGTTCGGCGCCGACCGGATGCGCCGAACTGGCCGTAATGTCCGACATTTAGCGGGCGTTCTCGTCGCTCTTGTTGGCGGCGGCGAGCTCGGTCAGGAGGTCGCGGATTTCAACAAGCAGGGCGGTGTCAGCCGGAAGCGGTTCGTCTTCGGGCTCTTCGATCGAGGCCCGGCGCTTGGTCAGTTCGTTGATCTTGTTCATCGGCGCAACGAAGATGAAGTACACCACGGCGGCCGTGATCAGGAAGGTCACGAACGCGGTGATGACGGCGCCGAAGTTGACGAAGGTCTTCGCGTTGTCGGGCCAGATGGAGAAGCCCAGTCCCTGCGCGTTGACTCCGCCGGCGGCGGCGATGACCGGGTTCACGATGTTGGTGGTGAAAGCCGCGACCAAGGCTGTGAACGCGGTGCCGATGACCACGGCGATGGACAGTTCGATGATGTTGCCGCGAAGAACGAAGTCCTTGAAACCTTTGAGCATGGAATTTCCTCCGGGTGGGTACGATTGTCAGGCTCAAGCAGAGATCAAACTATCACTCCAAAGTTTCGAAACGGTGTACAGGACGTAGCTTCGCTCGGTCAGCCCAGAAGGGCGCGGGTGTGGTCGTTGAGGAATATTCCGCGCGGATCGAACTCCTGCCGCACTTGGATAAAAGTGTCCAGCTCTGGGTATAGGCGTTCCAAACGGCTCCTGGTCATGAAATGGATCTTTCCCCAGTGCGCACGTGGCTCGAATTCCTGCAGTACCGCATCGGCATCACGGAAATACTTCCAGTAGTCGGTCCCGGGTTCGGTCGTGAGGGTGATGACGGTGGTGTCACGCCCCTGGAACTGGGACATGTAGCCCTCATCGGCCTTCACCCAGCGAACCTCCACGGGGTATTTCTGGTCAGGGTGCTTGGTTCGGATCAGGTCCTGGACGGCCTCGACGGCGGCCAGTCCAACTTCGCTCGGCACGAAGTACTCGAGTTCATGGAACGGCGTGGTGAATCCGCCCGGGTAAATCCGGTACGAACGGTCGAGCCGGGCACCTTCCGTACCTGAAATTTCGCGCTCGTCCTGAATCTGCGCGATGTTGTACCGCTTGGTGTAGCTGCGGTTTGCCATGCTAATGCCTGGCGCGCCCGGGAGGTCCAGGAGCTCGCACGAACCTTCTTCCGGGCACCAGAGGAACGAGTAATGGCGGTTCTCGTCGATGTCGTACTGCCACGTTGCCTCGGTCTGCGCCCATGTGGGGTAGGTGATTTGTTCTTGCAGGTAGTAGCGGTCCTCAACCGCCAACTCCACCTCAAGGAAGATCCCCAGGGTACCCAAAGCCACCTGGGCTGCCCTGAGTTCGCGGAGCTGCCCCTCGCCGATTTCGACGATCTCGCCGTAACCATTGATCAGCTTCACCCAACGAAGGCTTGAGGAAAAGCTACCCAGATCCTTCCCGGAACCATGGGTGCTGGTTGAGAGCGCCCCGGCAATCTGCTGCTTGTCGATGTCCCCCTGGTTGCTCAGCGCGAGGCCTTGCTCCCACAACGGATCGCCGAAGGCATTGATGGTGGTGCCGGCAAGGGCCCTGGCGCGACGCCGGACAGGGTCGGTTCCGGTGACGCCCGACAGTGCGGACATGTCCATCAGAACGCCCCCCGTCTGGACAAGCGGTGAGGACGAATGCCCTGAGCCGACCGCCCGCACGGGCAAGCCTTCGCGGATCGCGAAACGAACGGCGTCTAGCGCTTCTTGTTCAGTCCGCGGCCGGACGGTGAAGGCCGGCGTGGCGCTCTGGTTCCCGCCCCAATTGGTCCAGGTGACTTCTGTTCCGAAAGGGGCCGGCGGGGTGGCCGCGCGTGCCGAGGATGATGTGCGGGGAAGGTTCGCGGTGGTCATTGCTAAGCTCCGTTGCTTGTCTGAACGCTCATGCGCCGTGGTTGATCATAAGGTGCTTGGTGCGGGAGTAATCGTCCAGTGCGTAAAGCGAGAGGTCCCGGCCGTAACCGGATCCCTTGAATCCGCCCCACGGTACCTCGCAAGCCAACACCAGGTGTGAATTAACCCAGACCGTACCGAAGTCGAGTTGCTTTGGAACGCTCAACGAGAGGCTTGAATCACGTGTCCATACGGAGGCAGATAGTCCGTAGGGGCTCTCATTTGCCCGTGTGATGGCTTCTTCGGTGGAACTGAAAGTCTCGACCGTGACCACGGGGCCAAAGATCTCGTGGGTGGCAACATGCGCCCCGGCCGGGACGTTGCTGATGACTGTGGGTTCGATGAAGTAACCCGGGCCTTCAAACGCGGAACCGCCGATGGCCATGTGCAGGCCGGCAGCTTTTGCCTCGGCCAGCGATTCCTTGACGCGTTCGAAGTGTGGGCGGGAAATCATGGGTCCGATTTCCACGTCGTCCCCTGCCTCCGGAACGCCGACCACCAGGGTGCCGACTTCGCGCACCAAATGTTCCGTGAACTCGGCAGCCACCGACTCGTGTACAAGTACGCGGCACGCAGCGCCACAGTCCTGCCCGGCATTCCAGTACCCGGCGTTTCGCACGCCGGTGGCGGCAGCACGGAGGTCGGCGTCGGCAAACACAACTACCGGGGCCTTGCCGCCGAGTTCCAGATGAACGCGCTTGACCGATTTGGCCGCGGTCTCCGCCACGGCCTGTCCGCTGACAACGCTCCCGGTTAACGCGACGAGGGCAATGTCAGGGTGTTCGGAAATCCGTTGTCCGACGATCCGGCCCTGTCCCGTCACGACATTGAGGATTCCGTCCGGAATGCGTCCGGCCAGGAGTTCCGCGAGCTTTAGCGTCGAGAGCGGTGTCTGCTCGGACGGCTTGAGGACGATGCTGTTTCCGGCGGCCAGGATGGGCGCGATCTTCCAGGCAGCCATCAACAGCGGGTAGTTCCACGGGGTGATGACGCCAACCACGCCCACGGGCTCCCTGAGGATCACCGATGTGTGTCCGGCTGCATAGTCCCCGCCAGCCATGGATGTCAGCGTGCGGGAGGCTCCGGCCATGAAACGGAAAGTATCGATGGTGCTGGAGACATCGTCCTCCGCAACGCTTCGCGGTTTGCCGGTGTTGGCGGACTCGATGATTTCGAAGGCTTCACGGTTGGCTTCGATGATGTTGGCGATCAGGTTCAGGACCTCGGACCGCTCCTTCGGCGTGGTGCCCCCCCAGGATCTCTGGGCAGCCACAGCAGCTTCAACAGCAACGTCGACGTCCTCGGCTGTGCCGGCCTGTACGGAGGCGATGACCTGTTCAGTGGTGGGATCTACGACGTCGATGAGGTGGGTGGAGGTGCCTGGGACAAACGATCCTCCAATGAAGTGCCTGCCGGGAGGCAGAGGCAATGGCACGATGCCCGAGGCGTGGTGGGCCGCAGGGGAGCTGCTGTCTTCGCTCGCGCGGCGGACGATGAATTGTTCGGTATTTGTGACTGTCATGATTTTTTGCCTTTGTTTTCTGGCGCCGGTTGCGGCGTCGGGAGTTTATGGGGAGTGCGGGCCGTTGGTCTGCGGTGCGTCAGACCAAGTCGTTTGCGAGCACGGGGGCCTCGAGCGGCGTGGCCTCGGTCTTCGTCCGGAACACGCGTGCAGCGACGTAGTAGAGCGGAGCAACCACAATGAGGCCGACCATCCATGAGAGGTCCACGCCACCCATTGCCGCAGCGACTGGGCCGGTGTAGATCGCTGTGGCCGAGAAGGGTAGCTGGACCAGGGCACCTGCCACGTAGGATCCGATGGCCACCCAGTTGAAGCGGCCGTACACTCCGCCGTCGCGCTTGAAGAAGTCTTCAACCCTGTAGTCGCCGTGCCGGAGAAGGTAGTAGTCCACCAGGTTGATGGCTGTCCAGGGAACCAGCACGTACATCAGGAAGGAGAGGAAGTTGGTGTAAAAGAGGATGAAATTGTCGCGTGCGAACAGCGAGATCAGGAGTGCAAAGGTGAAGAGGATGATCGCCGCAACGCTTCGGGTCTTGGCGCGGGGCAACCAGTTCGGCTTGAACGTCTGACCAATAGTGAGGCTGCACAGGACGCCGCAGTAGAGATTCATGGCGTTCGACGCTGCAACGCCGAGGCAGAAGATTCCCACGACTGCCAGGGTCCATGGCTGGAGCAACGCTCCCATGCTGCCGACGATTTCGACGTTGCCGGCGTCTGCGCCCATCGCGACCGCAAGGGTTCCCACCAAGGCACCCAGGATCATCGGGAAGAGCGTGCCCAGGACGCAGCCTGAGTAGGACGCCCAGAATGCCGGGCCCGAGCCGGTGCCTTGCGGCATGTAACGGGAGTAGTCCGAGACATACGGAGCGTAGGCGAGCTGCCACAAGGCGGATACGGAGACGGTGGCCATGAAGCCGACCCAGTTGAAGTTTCCCTGGTAGAGGAAAGTGGCAGGCAGCCCGTGGACGAACATGATCCAGACGAAGGCCAGAAGCAACGCCAAACCGGCCACTATGCTGAGGAAACGTGCGTAGGCGTGAATGAGCCGGTAGCCGAAAATCGTGGCAACAACGCTCACGACGCCGATGATGATTATGCCCGCGTCTACACTGATGTCCGGGCTGACTGCCGCCATTGCCTCGCCGCCAAAGACCAGGTTGGCCGCGAAGAATCCGACGTACATGATCACCACGATGACAACGATCAGTAGCGCCCCGAAGGAACCGAATTGGCCCCGTGTCTGGATCATCTGTGCCACGCCCAATTGCGGTCCTTGGGCGGAGTGCAGCGCCATGAAGATGCCACCGATGACGTTTCCGAGGATGATTCCCACGATGGCAGGCACAAAGCTTAGCCCGAACACCGTGGTGGCGAGTCCGCCGGTCACGATGGTCATGATCATGATGTTGGAACCGAACCAGATGGTGAAGAGGTCCCGCGCTTTTCCGTGGCGTTCGTTCAACGGGATGGGCTGAATGGTTTTGTCTTCCAGCCGGGGCACTTCGGTGACTGCGGCGGGATTGCTTGGGGTGCTCATGATGCGGTCCAGGATGCTGCTTGCAATTCACGGACAGCGGACGCCTTGCCGCGGTTCACCATCAGCGCGAGGAGGTCGAAGACAAGGGTGGCCGCGGCCACCGAGGTGATGTCTGCATGGTCGTAAGCCGGAGCGACCTCGACGACGTCGGCGCCGACGATGTTGATGCCGTCCAGTCCGCGGAGCAGGGCCAGCAGCTCTCGGGAGTGGAGTCCGCCCATCTCAGGGGTGCCGGTGCCTGGCGCATAGGAGGGATCCAGGACGTCGATGTCGATGGAGACGTAGACCGGGGTGTCGCCGAGCCGCTCCTTGACCTGGGCGATGGCCGCGGGAACGCCTATGACGTCCAGGTCCGAGCAGCGGATGATCTGGAATCCGAATTCATGGTCTCGGAGGAAATCGTTGCGGTCATAGACCGGCCCGCGGATTCCGACGTGCATGGACCTATCTTCCACGAGGAGGCCTTCCTCGAACGCCCGCCGGAAGATGGTTCCGTGTGTGACCGGCTGATCGAAGTAGGTGTCCCATGTATCCAGGTGGGCGTCGAAGTGCAGCAACGCGACCGGTCCGTGGACTTTGTTCAGGGCCCTGAGCATCGGGAGGGCGATGGTGTGGTCGCCACCGATCGAGATGAGCTTCTTGTCCTCACCGATCAGGGGCAATGCCTGCCCTTCGATTTCACGGACGGCCCGTGCAATGTCGTAGGGGGTGCAGGCGATGTCGCCGGCGTCCACAACCTGGACTTCGTTGACGGGCTCAACGTCCAATTCCGGGTGGTACCCCGGACGCAGAAGGCGGGAGGCTTCGCGGACCGCGGCAGGGCCGAAACGGGCGCCGGGCCGGAAGGACGTTCCGCCGTCGAACGGTACACCGACGATCGCAATGTCGTAGTCCGGAACGCGGTCGATTTGGGGGAGCCTGGCGAAAGTGCCGAGGCCCGCGTACCGGGGAACTTTTGTTGCGTCGACGGGGCCGATGGGCTGATGCGTTGTCATGCCGGGATCCTTCGGTAGCTTTGCTGCCGGGCGGCGATGCTGGCAGCGGTGTTGGGAGGCGGGATGCTCGCCCTTGAGGGGAAGTAGGTAATCCAAGTCTTAGTGACGTGCATCACGGCGTATAGCGGTAGATTGACTACAAATGGCCGAGGCTCTTATACAAATGTCTAAGTACCGTGAAATCGGCCGGAAACCAACGATCTGGGAGCGCATTTCCATGGCGATTACTGTGGCTGAGCTCGTGGCGGAACCGCAGCTTGGACTCACGTTCCTGGCCGGGGCGGCAGGTGGGGACAACCGGATCACCTGGGCACACACTTCCGACCTGCCGAGGCTGTGGGAATGGGTCACTGGCGGCGAACTGATGATGACCAATGGCCTGTCCATCCCGGCCGACCCCCAAGGCCAAGTAGCGCTCGCCGAAGCGCTCGTCGATGCAGGTGCCAGTGCCCTTGCCATCGGGGAAAAGATGCATGCTCCGGAGCTGCTGCCGGAGTTCCTGGCGGCCTGCGAGCAGTTGCCGCTTCCGCTGATTAGCATTCCGTATCCATTGCCCTTCATTGCTATCGCGCGAACCGTGGCTGAAGCTTCCCTTTTGGAGGAATCTCGACGCCTGCGTCAGACCGCACGGGTGTATGACTTGCTTCGTACGGCGGGAACAATTGAGGACCACTGGCAAGGCCTTCTCCAAGGACTCGCGGCGGAGCTCAATGCGGAGCTTTTCGTCGTGGACCGGCGATGCCTCCATCCCTGGCATCCGGATGGTGAGCCGCTGCCGGACTTCCTGCAAGCGGAATTGGCCCCCTTCACGGGGCATATACCCATGGGCGGAAAGAAATTCCAATGGCATCGGCTGCGGGACCGGCACGTGTTGATGATGGACATCCCTACCCACGCCGATGCGGTGCTTGTGGTGCTGCCGAAAAGCGATCCGCACCCTGACGCCGTCGTGCTTCTGCATGCGGCGACGGTGCTCGGGCTGGAACTCTCCCGAACGGCCCTGTCCCTGGAAGGGCGGCACCGCCTAGCGGGCGAATTCCTCCTGCAGGCGTTCGATGGACGCCTCGGGATCGCGGAGCTGGAGATCAGGCTCAGCGATTTTGAGATTTCCGCGCAGAATTTCGTGGTGGTTTCGATAGGGGCCGACGACGGCGAGCGGCTGGCGAACATTCACGCGGAACTGTGGCGCCACGGACTCCAGGCCGCTTGCCTGCGGCGTCTCAATACCCTTCATGTGGCGGTAACCGCGGCGGTGACCGATGACGTTTTGATCCACTGCGCGGGGCCCGGGGTCCGGATTGGCATCAGCTCGCCGACGTCTGCCGGGGGCGTCCAACGCGCACTCCAGGAATCGCTGTGGGCGCTCGGTTCAGCGAAAGGCAATGCCGTAAGCCTGACCCGTTACGCCGAGGGGCCTTCGTGGCTGGGGCTCACGAGTTTCGAGGAGGGAACGGCGTTGGTTCAGCGGCTGCTCGGCCCGATCTTCACGTATGAACAGAGCCAGGAAGGCGATCTCATCGTGACTTTGAAGACCTACTTGGACACTCAGAGGTCGTGGCAAAAGACTGCCGCGGCGCTCTTTGCCCATCGCCAAACCATCATCTACCGCATCCGGAAAATCAGCGAGTTGACGGGGCTCGACATGACTGAAACGTCCACGTTGGCCCAGCTTTGGTTTGCGCTCCAGATTCATGCGGCCATGCACAAGTAAACCCGCCGCCAATAGCAATGTCCGCAAGCAGATGTTGCCCCGCCACTGACGTTGTGTGTATGGTGTGAGCCGAATCACCCAAATCTGAATATGCCTTTCGAACCGTGGCGGGAGAGTCCTCCCAGTCATCAACCGGGCAGGCGCCGTAGGAGCAAATCCTCCCCAGGAATCTCTCAGGCCCCCGTACCGCCGCGGCGAGGCAACTCTGGAAAGCAGCCAGGCTTCGGCCCGGCTCACCGACGGTGCAAGCGGAACACAACGCGACAATGCGTTCTGCGGAATCTCTCAGGTCCGATACAGAGCGGGGAGGAACCCAAACCGAAGCCGTGTCACTGTGGCCGGCCCTACCTTGGAGTTCCTTTTGACTATTCAATCAACCCCCACCGCTTTCGTGGACCGTCATATCGGCGCCCGCCGCCAGGCCGACATTGACATCATGCTCAAGTCTGTCGGTTACGACAGTGTCGATTCGCTCGTGGACACCGCGGTTCCCAATGACATCCGCCAGGACGTCGCACTGAGGCTGTCCAAGCACGGCACCGACGCCCTCAGCGAGGTCGAGGTCCTGGCTGAGCTGCGCAGGCTGGCGGCCAAGAACAAGACGGCCGTGCAGATGATCGGCCAGGGCTACTACGACACGGTGACTCCGCCGGTGATCCGCCGCAACATCCTCGAATCCCCGGCCTGGTACACCGCCTACACCCCGTACCAGCCGGAAATCTCCCAGGGCCGGCTCGAGGCACTGCTGAACTTCCAGACCATGGTCCAGGACCTCGTGGGCCTGCCCATCGCCAACGCCTCCCTGCTGGACGAAGCCACCGCCGTCGCCGAAGCCGTCCTGATGATGCGCCGGGCCAACAAGAACAAGTCCGCCCATGACGGCAAGACCGTCCTGGACGCCGACTGCCTCCCGCAGACCATCGCGATCGTGAAGGGCCGTGCCGAGGCGCTGGGCTTCGAGGTGGAGATCGCGGACCTGTCCCGGGGCCTGCCCGACGGCGAGATCAACGGCATCGTGCTGCAGCAGCCTGGCGTTTCCGGCCGGGTGTTCGACCACTCGGGCGTGATCGCCGCCGCGAAGGAACGCGGCGCCCTCGTCACCGTTGCCGCTGACCTCCTCGCCCTGACCCTGATCACGCCTCCGGGGGAGCAGGGTGCCGACATCGCCGTCGGCTCCACCCAGCGTTTCGGGGTGCCGCTGTTCTTCGGCGGCCCGCACGCGGCGTACATGGCGGTGCAGAAGGGCCTGGAGCGGTCGATGCCGGGCCGTTTGGTGGGCGTTTCCAAGGACGACGCCGGCACTCCCGCCTACCGCCTGGCGCTGCAGACCCGCGAGCAGCACATTCGCCGCGAGAAGGCGACGTCCAATATCTGCACCGCGCAGGCCCTGTTGGCGATCGTGTCCTCGATGTACGCCGTCTACCACGGCCCTGATGGCCTGAAGGCGATCGCCGAGACCGCGCACAACCACGCCCGGACCCTGGCTGCGTCCTTGAAGGCCGCGGGCCTTGAGGTCCTGCACGGCAGCTTCTTCGACACCGTCACCGTCCGGGTCCCCGGGAAAGCTAAACAAGTCATTGCAGCAGCTGCCGCAAAGCGCATAAATCTCCAGCTTATCACGGGCGATCTTGTCGGCGTCTCAGCAGACGAAAAGACCACAGAAAAGACCATCGCCGCAGTCATGGACGCATTTTCCATCGTGGCTGCTTACGGGGCTGGCCTCACGTACGACACGGAGGGCTTCGCCCTGGAGGCCGCCGTCGAGCGAACGTCGGACTACCTGCAGCACCCGGTGTTCAACACGCACCGTTCCGAGACCCAGCTGCTGCGCTACATCCGCAGGCTCTCGGACCGGGACCTGGCGCTGGACCGCACCATGATCCCGCTGGGATCGTGCACGATGAAGCTGAACGCGACCGCCGAGATGGAAGCGATCTCCTGGCCGGAATTCGCCTCGATCCACCCCTTCGCCCCGGATTCCCAGACCGAGGGCTGGCGTGAGCTGATCACGGACCTGGAATCCCAGCTGAGCGAGATCACGGGCTATGACCAGGTTTCCATCCAGCCCAACGCCGGTTCCCAGGGCGAACTCGCGGGCCTGCTGGCGATCCGCGGCTACCACCACTCCCGCGGTGAGGCCCAGCGCAACGTCTGCCTCATCCCGGCTTCGGCCCACGGCACCAACGCCGCCTCGGCCGTGTTGGCCGGCATGAAGGTGGTGGTGGTGGCCACCGCGGCCGACGGCACCATCGACCACACGGACCTGCAGGCCAAGATCGAGGCCAACAAGGACGTGCTTTCGGCCATCATGATCACCTACCCGTCCACGCACGGCGTGTACGACGCGGACGTGCGCGAAATCTGCGACTCCGTGCATGCAGCCGGTGGCCAGGTGTACGTTGATGGCGCCAACCTGAACGCCCTGGTCGGCCTGGCCCAGCCGGGCAAGTTCGGCGGCGACGTGTCCCACCTGAACCTCCACAAAACCTTCTGCATTCCGCACGGCGGCGGCGGACCGGGCGTGGGCCCGGTCGCGGCCAAGGCGCACCTGGCACCGTTTATGCCAGGCGACGCTAACACGGCAGCACACGAAGACGGACATGGCGTTGCGATTTCCGCCTCCCGCTACGGCTCCGCGGGTGTGTTGCCGATTTCCTGGGCGTACGTGAAGCTCATGGGCGGCGAAGGCCTGACCGAGGCCACGAAGTCCGCGCTGCTGGCCGCGAACTACATCGCCTCGCGCCTGAACGAGTACTTCCCGGTGCTCTACACCGGCGAAGGCGGGCTCGTGGCCCATGAGTGCATCCTGGACCTGCGCGAACTGACCGCCAAGACCGGCGTCACCGCGGAGGATGTGGCCAAGCGCCTGATCGATTACGGTTTCCATGCCCCCACCCTGGCGTTTCCGGTCGCGGGGACTCTGATGGTGGAGCCCACCGAGTCCGAGGACCTTGGCGAGATCGACCGGTTCATCGAAGCCATGATCACCATCCGCAAGGAAATCGACCAGGTCGCCCACGGGGACTTCACGGTGGAGAACAGCCCGCTGCGCCACGCACCGCACACCGCGGCCGCCGTCGTCTCCTCGGACTGGAACCGTGAGTACTCCCGCGAGCAGGCCGTCTTCCCGGTCCACCACCTCAAGCAGGACAAGTACTTCCCGCCCGTGGGCCGCATCGACGGTGCCGCAGGCGACCGCAACCTGGTCTGCTCCTGCCCACCCCTCGAAGAGTTCGAGGAATCCACAGAACCCTTCGAAAGCTAAGGACTGACGCAATGACTGAGAACTACACGGCTCTCTATGAGCAGCACAAGAAACTCGGCGCTTCCTTCACCGATTTCGGTGGCTGGCAGATGCCCCTGAAGTACTCCTCCGAACTGGCCGAGCACCACGCCGTCCGCCGGTCCGCGGGCCTGTTCGACCTTTCCCACATGGGCGAAGTCTGGGTCACCGGCCCGGAAGCCGCGGCCTTCCTGGACTACGCCCTGGTCGGCAAAATCTCCGCCATGTCGGTTGGCAAGGCCAAGTACTCGCTGATCTGCCAGGAAGACGGCGGCATCATCGACGACCTCATCACCTACCGCCGCGGCGACGCCACGTTCCTCGTGGTCCCGAACGCGGGCAACGCCAAGGTCGTGGTCGCCGCCTTGGCCGAACGGGCCGCCGGATTCGATGTCACGGTGAAGGATGTCTCCGCCGAGACGTCCCTGATCGCCGTCCAAGGACCGAAGGCAGAAGCCATCCTGCTGGCCCTGGTTCCGGCCGAGCAGCACCCGCTGGTCAAGGAGCTGAAGTATTACGCCGCGGTCGAGGCGGAAATTAACGGTCAGGACCTGCTGGTGGCCCGCACCGGGTACACGGGCGAGGACGGCTTCGAAGTCTACATCCCCAACGAAGACGCTGCCGGACTCTGGGACGCGCTACTGGAACTCGGCGCCGGACACGGGCTCATCCCCGCCGGCCTGGCCTCCCGCGACTCCCTCCGCCTGGAGGCGGGCATGCCCCTCTACGGCAACGAACTCTCCCGCTACGTCAATGCCTACGCTGCCGGCCTGGGCCCCGTGGTCTCGCTCGCCAAGGAAAGCGACTTCGTAGGCAAGGAGGCGCTGACGGCGATCAAGGCTGCCGGCGTCGGAATGTCCATCGGCCAAAAACTCGTGGGCCTCAAGGGCCTCGGCCGCCGAGCCGCCCGCGCCCACTATTCGGTGCTCAAGAACGGGACGCTCATCGGCGAAGTCACCTCCGGCCAGCCCAGCCCCACCCTCGGCTACCCCGTCGCTTTGGCGTACGTCGACGTCGAACACGCCGAACCCGGCACGGTCCTGGACGTCGACCTGCGCGGAAAGCCGGAGGCCTTCGAAGTCGTCGCACTGCCCTTCTACAAGCGCGCCAAGTAGCCCACCTGGAAATCCCCAACCGAACAACAAGTTTTGTGAACCAGAAGAGAGAAGGAAATGAGATGAGCAAAGTAGCTGCCGAGTTGAAGTATTCGGCTGAGCACGAGTGGGTTGCCGCTGATGGGGCTGGGCCTGTGGGGATTGGGATCTCCGCGGTTGCCGCTGACGCCCTGGGCGACATCGTGTACGTTGACTTGCCCGAGGTCGGTTCCGCTGTGACCGCGGGGCAGACCTGCGGCGAGGTGGAGTCCACGAAGTCCGTGTCGGACCTGTACTCCCCGGTGACGGGCGAGGTCACGGAAGTGAACTCCGCCGTCGTGGAGGATCCTGCGCTGATCAACAACGATCCGTACGGTGCGGGGTGGCTCTTCAAGGTCGCCGCCGAGTCCGACGGTCCGCTGCTTTCCGCTGAGGAATACGCTTCCAAGAACGGCGGCGAGCTGTGAGCGCCGCAACCGGGGCCGCGGGCACCGGAACCACAGCGTTCGAGCAGGTTGTGTCGCCGAGCCTGGACACGGTGTTGTCCGGGCTGGATCCGGAGATCGCGGCGAAGATCGACGACGAGTTGAACCGTCAGCGGTCGGGCCTGGAAATGATCGCCTCGGAGAACCACACCGCCGTGGCCGTGATGCAGGCGCAGGGTTCGGTGCTGACGAACAAGTATGCCGAGGGCTATCCGGGCAAGCGCTACTACGGTGGCTGCGAGCACGTGGACGTCATCGAGCAGCTCGCGATCGACCGGGTGAAGGCCCTCTTCGGTGCCGGGTACGCGAACGTGCAGCCGCACTCCGGTGCCCAGGCGAACGCTTCGGTGATGCACGCCCTGATCAAGCCGGGCGACACCATCATGGGCCTGAACCTGGCCCACGGCGGGCATCTGACGCACGGCATGCGGATCAACTTCTCCGGCCGCCTGTACAACGTGATCCCGTACCAGGTCCGCGAAGAGGACCACCGGATCGACATGGCCGAGGTGGAGCGCCTGGCGCTCGAGCACAAGCCGGCCCTGATCGTGGCCGGCTGGTCCGCGTATGCGCGCCAGCTGGACTTCGCCGGGTTCCGCCGGATCGCGGACTTGGTGGGCGCGTACCTCATGGTGGACATGGCGCACTTCGCGGGCCTGGTGGCCGCCGGGCTGCACCCGTCCCCGGTCCCGCACGCGCACGTGACGACCTCGACGACGCACAAGACCCTCGCCGGTCCGCGCGGGGGCATCATCCTGACCAACGACGCCGACATCGCCAAGAAGATCAATTCCGCGGTCTTCCCGGGCCAGCAGGGCGGCCCGTTGGAGCACGTGATCGCCGGCAAGGCCGTGGCCTTCAAGATCGCCGGCTCGGAAGAGTTCAAGGAACGCCAACAGCGCGTGCTGGCCGGTGCCCGGATCCTGGCCGAGCGCCTGGTCCAGCCCGACGTCACCGCCAAGGGGATCTCCGTGATTTCCGGCGGCACGGACGTGCACCTGGTGCTCGTGGACCTGCGCAACTGCGAACTCGACGGCCAGCAGGCCGAAGACCGGCTCGCGGGGATCGACATCACCGTCAACCGCAACGCGGTCCCGTTCGACCCGCGCCCGCCCATGGTGACCTCCGGCCTGCGGATCGGCACCCCGGCACTGGCCACGCGCGGTTTCGGTGAGGCGGCGTTCCGCGAGGTTGCGGACATCATCGCCGAGGCACTGACCGCTGACGCCGACGCCGACCTCTCCGGCCTGCGTCACCGCGTGGAGGCCCTCGCCGCCGCGCACCCGCTCTACCCCGGCGTTGCGAACCTCAGCTGAGGTTCTCCGGGCTGGCGGTTTGCCATTCAACGGAAGCTGATCGGGCTGCCTGGAACCGCCCGACGTAAGCTCGTAGCGGATGCCAGTGCCGCCGTCGGGCAGTATTAGTTGAGCAGTACAGCGCTCAAGAGAAGCAAGCGGAGGCAGGCAATCCATTGAACGCCCTGGCAGAGATGTTCAGGATCGGTCCCGGCAACAAGGACCATCACCCGGCTGTCCGCTGTGCGGTGGGCGTCTTCCTGCCACTGATCACCCTCGTGCTGTTCGGACGGCTGGACCTTGTGGTTTTCGCCAGCTTTGCTGCGTTCACCAACATCTATGGCCGCAACGAGCCCCACAGCCACCGTTTTCGAAGCCAACTCCGGGCCGGTTCGCTGCTGCTGGGCATCATCCTGCTCGCCGCCCTGACGGCCAGGTTTGGACAGGGCTCGGACGTGTACGTGTGGATCCTCACGGTTGGCACCACCTTGGTTGCTGCGTTTTGCTCCGTGGTTACTGCTCTATGGCGGCTTCGCCCGGCTGGTTCCCTCTTCCACATTTTCGCTTTCGCCGCGATCGCCTCCGTGCCTCAGCAGCCGCCGCTCTGGGAAGGGATGCTGGCCGCCGTCTTGACCGTTGTGTTGGCGTTGCTGATCGGAATGTCGGCACGGATGGTCCCGGGCCACCGTACGCCCTGGAAGCGACCGCCGGCGGACCGGTTGTTGCCGCAGGAAGTCCGGGCTGCGTGGCTGGAAGGCCTGGGCTACTTCGCGGCCGCCGGGCTGGCCGGAACGCTTGCCACCTTGGCTGGGCACTGGCTCGGGTTCGGACACGGCTACTGGGCCATGGTGGCGGCAGTGGTTCCCTTGGTGGGGCGCAGTACCCGGCATCGGGTGCAACGGGGAATCCAGAGGATCGTGGGGACGCTGCTCGGTTTGCTGGTGTTGGCCGGAATCCTCTGGCTGGGCCCGGCGCCATGGCAGATGGTGTTGGTAATTGCCGCATGCCAGTTCGGGGCTGAGCTCTTCATTGTGCGCCAATATCTTGTGGCACAGATCTTCGTCACGCCGCTCGCGCTCATTTCCACCCTGCTGGTTGCCAACGTCCCGCCCGGGCTCCTGTTGCGGGACCGCATCGTCGAGACGGTGATCGGGGCCGCCGTCGGCGTGGCGGTGGTACTGGCGCCCGCCGCATGGTCCCGGCTGCGGGCAGAGCGCGCGCGGCGCTGACGCTGCGCCGAGGCAGGTTTCTTCGGCGTTGCCGCTGCCTGACAAGTCCCGCCTTCGGCTAGGCGTATCCTATTGGGGCGCAGTATGGGACGGTGGAGGGAAGGGACTTATTATTTCCATATGCCCCCGTCAGCATATTCACCTGGAGAACGCGCCATGCTCCCTGAAGATTCCGCCCCGACCACCAATGACCAAATCCAGAACCTGATCCTGGAAAGTGCCGATTTTGAGGAATTCCTCAACGAATTGGCCCGGTTTTCTGCCCACCAAATGGCGGGCGACGGCGATGATGCACTCTGTGGGATCACGCTGCTGCGCGAGCGGAAGGCACTCACGATTGGGTGGAGCAGCGATGTGGCGCGCGAAGTGGACGAGATCCAGTATTCCCTGGCCCAAGGACCATGCCTGACGGCTGCCAAGGAGGAGCGGGAAGTCTACGTTCCGGATCTCCTGGAGGAGAACCGCTGGGGCCCCGACTACGCTACTGCCGTTGCATCGTACGGCCTGAGATCAGTGCTCTCCTTGCCTTTCAACCTTGAGGGCGAGGCCAAGGCGGCCCTCAATCTGTATTCCGATGCCCCACACAAGTTCAACGAAAGGGCCGCGGACCGGGCCCGGGGTTACACCCGTGAGGTATCGCAGGCCTTGCGTCTTGCCGTCCGGTTCGCTGTTCATAAGGACAGCGCCAACAATCTCCGCGCGGCAATGGAATCCCGCACGATTATCGATATAGCCGTGGGAGTTGTCATGGCACAGAGCCGCTGCAGCCAGGAGGACGCGGTCCGGATCCTGACGGAAGCCTCGAGCAACCGCAACGTGAAATTGCGCGATATCGCCAAGTCCGTGGTGGATTCCGTCGACGCGGCGGGCACCCTGACCCACTTTGAAGAGCCGGTCCAGGAGCCGGGCCGCAGCCGGGCCGGATGAGTGCGGCCCTCTGACGGGTCAGCGCACGGGTGTACAACGAGCCTCCCAGGGGCTACGCTTTTTGAGGTTGAGCCGTCGGCCATAGACACCCTTTTTTGGAGTACCTATGGACCGCAGATTGCACGCTCTCGTAAAATTCGATGTCTCTACGGATGCCGTTGAGATAGACGTGCGCGGGAGCCTCAACGAGGATTCCCGCCCCGCCCTCGTTCACATCGTCCGCCGGATCCGGCGAATGGGCATCACTTCCCACATCAGGGTCGGGTTTTCCCGCGCGGCGCTTGTGGAATCGCAGGCCTTGGCCGGACTCCGTAACGACCTCAACTCGATCGACGGCGGCGGCACGGAAGTAGGACTAGCCAAAGGCTCCGGAGTTTCGCTGGAATTCATGGATCGGCCTGCCACCCTTCCCGTCGAGGCCGCGGCGGGGTCGAAATTCGTCGAGATCACCGGCGAGTTCGCAGCCTCGATCGATGCCGACGGATTCCAGCCGCTGGACAAGTACTCCGATGACGAACTTCTCGCCGCCAGCGATTTCGCTTTTGGACTGCTGGACCAGCCCACGTATGCCGGCCCGGAGCTGCTTGCTCACTACGACGCGATTGGCATGGAAATATCGCGGCGAAAAACCCAGGACCTCAAGGCGGATCCCCTTGAGAAGACCCTTTCGGAAAGCGGGCACGCCACTCCGGCCGAACACGTGTAAGCTAGAGCGGCCCATTCAATGGAATCCACAGGAAGGCGGGAAGCGCTCCGTGGCCAACTCGGCATCCGGCGATTCCGTCGTGGACCGAATCGTCCGGATCATCGAAGCTTTCCCCGAAGGCTCTACTTCCCTGCGGCTTTCCGAACTCGCGGAGACCGCCGGCTTGCCGCTCACGAGCACCCATCGCCTGGTCCGGCAGCTCGCCGAACACGGACTCCTCGACCTCGGGGTCGGTGGAAATGTCCGCATGGGCCTGCGGTTGTGGGAACTCGTCAACCGGAATTCACCCACCCTGGCCCTCCGGCAAGCGGCGCTGCCGTTCATGGAGGACATCCAGCAGGTCCTGAACCAGAACGTGAACCTAGCCGTACTCGACGGTTGGGAGGCCTTGTTCGTGGAGCGGCTGTCCCGCCGCGGATCCGTGGCCAACCGCGCCCGCGTTGCCGGCCGCATGCCGGTCCACATCTCCTCGGCCGGGTTGGCGTTGATGGCTAGCCAACCACGGGAACTGCAGGCCGAGTACCTCAAACAGTTCAGCGACCCCGCGGGAAACGTGACGGCCGACGTGGTCCGCCGCCTTTTGGCCGAAACCGTCCAGCAAGGGTACGCGCAGCTCGCCGGCGTGGTGGATCCGGATACATGGGGAATCGCGGTTCCGGTCACGGACGGCAAGCGGCGTACGGTAGCTGCTCTCGGCGTCGTGGTTCCCCTCGCTGAAATGCGCCTGCAGGCGTTGGTTCCCGCCCTGCAGACGGCGGCCCGCGGAATCGCTCGCCAGCTCGGGGAGCAGCGAAACGCGTAAGAATTTCCGTTGAACGGAATTCATCTAACGCCGATCACGCGGTGGCGGCCACACTGGTCAGCAGAACCTCCGCAGCCGCTCAGGCGCGGTTCCGCAATGAAGCGAGGCAGACCATGGCACGTAAGACCATCACCACCCAAGTGGCCATCATGGGCGCCGGCCCGGCCGGCCTCATGCTTTCCCACCTGCTGGCGGAGTCGGGGATCGAATCCACCGTCGTCGAAGTCCGCAGCCATCAGCAGATCGCCGAAACTGTCCGTGCGGGCATCCTGGAACACGGCTCCGTGAACTTGCTCGTGGAAAGCGGCGTTTCGGACCGCGTGCTGCGTGACGGCGACCGGCATGACGGGATCGAACTGCGCTTCAACGGCGAAAGCCATCGGATCGACTTCAAAGAGCTAGTGGGGGAATCAGTGTGGCTCTACCCGCAGACGGACGTCTTCCTCGACCTCGCCGCACGGCGCAAGGACGACGGCGGCGACGTCCGGTACAGCGTCACGGACACCACCATCCACGACCTCGAAGGCAAGCCGAAAGTCTGGTTCACCGATGCTGCGGGCCAGGAATTCGAGATCCAGGCGGACTTCCTGGTGGGCGCCGACGGTTCCCGCAGCCACTGCCGCTTCCAGATCCCCGAGGCCAACCGCAAGTGGTACTTCCACGAATACCCCTTCGCCTGGTTCGGCATCCTCGCCCAGGCTCCGCGGAGCTCGGATGAACTGATCTACGCCAATTCCGGGAACGGCTTCGCCCTGATCAGCCAACGCACGGAGAATGTGCAGCGCATGTACTTCCAGTGCGACCCCAAGGAAAACGTGGCCGACTGGGACGACGAGCGCATCTGGTCCGAATTCCGCAATCGCGTCAACGGAAACGGCTTTGAGCTCAAGGAGGGGCCGGTCCTCGAGAAGATGGTCCTGCCGTTCCGCAGCTTCGTCCACACGCCGATGCGCTACGGGAACTTGTTCCTTGCCGGGGATGCCGCCCACACCGTCCCGCCGACCGGTGCCAAGGGCCTCAATCTGGCCCTCCATGATGTCAAGGTGCTCTTCGAAGGACTTGAATCCTTCTATTCGAACGGTTCCGATTCCCTGCTCGAGTCCTACAGCGACCGCGCCCTGGAACGCGTCTGGAAGGCCCAGCACTTCTCCTACTGGATGACGTCCATGCTGCACACCGTCCCCGGTTCGGACGATTTCAGCCGGGCCCGCCAGCTCGGGGAGCTCCACTCCGTGGTCTCCTCCCGGCATGCCCGGGCGTACTTGGCGGAGTCGTACACGGGATGGCCGACGGGGAGGTAGGGATTCGCGGAAGGCCGAGGCGCCGGAACCCCATGTTTGCGGGGTTCCGGCCCCATCAGCCCCGTTTGCTACGGGTGCGGGCACTATGCCTAGATCGCGGTGTATCCGCCATCGATGATGATCTCCTGGCCAGTCAGGTAGCTGGAAGCGTCCGAAGCAAGGAAGCTCACGAGCCCGGTAAGGTCCTCGGGTGTGGCCATGCGGCCCTGAGGAATACGGGAGATCCAGTCGGCTTCGAGGGCCGGTTCGCGATCGATGATCTGCCGAGTCAGATCAGTGAGAACGTAGCCCGGGGCAATGGAGTTGACACGGACGCCTGCCGCCGCCCACTCGACAGCCAAAGATTTACCCAGGTGAGCGACCGCTGCCTTTGACGCGTTGTATGAAGCCGCCCATTGAGGCACGTTCACGATAGAGCCGGACATTGACGAGATAAGTATGGCGCTTCCGGGCAGGCCGGCCGAGAGCAATCCGCGACCGAATGACTGGGCTGCGAAGAATGTCCCGGTCAAATTCACGTCGATGACCTTGCGCCATTCCCGGGCAGAAACGTCCACGGAATCGCAATTGATCTCGATTCCCGCGGCGGTCAGGAGTACTCGCGGGACGCCAAGTCGCTCACTGACGGCGTCGAAGGCAGC
The DNA here is from genome assembly GCF_040686575.1 of Arthrobacter sp. NPDC080073. Lineage (NCBI taxonomy): Bacteria > Bacillati > Actinomycetota > Actinomycetes > Micrococcales > Micrococcaceae > Arthrobacter > Arthrobacter sp. NPDC080073. The sequence goes on along the minus strand of NZ_JBFBKR010000006.1, from coordinate 181,293 downwards.
GGCCGTTGCGTCCTGGTCGGTGACGTCAAGTTGCTGGCCGAAAGTTTGTACATGGTACTTATCCGCGATCTCTTGGGCGGTTTCTTCAACATTGTCCAGCAGGTCGAGCAGGGCAATGTTGGCGCCTTCCGCTGCGAGCGACCGAGCGACCGCCAGGCCGATGCCGCGTGCTCCTCCGGTTATGACAGCGGTCTTGCCGTTGAGGTTGGTGTTCATTGTGTTTCTCCTTATTGAGGTGTTAGTGGTTGGCGGGCGCCGCGGCGCCGGTTCTGGCGTGGTCCCACCCGGCGCGGGCGGCGGCGATGAACAACCTTGCGGCGGCTAAGGGGTCGTCCGCAGTAAGGACGCCGCTGGTCGAGCCTGTTCCGTCTGCTCCGGCGGCCATGATGGCGCGTGCAATCGAAGGCGAAGCCACCCCGCCCGCATGCATCGCGAGCACACCTGGGTGTACTTCCCGCATGGCTGCAGTGGCTCCAGGAATCCACGCCCGCACGGAGTCTGCGCTGGTTCCGATGAGCTCCGGTGGCTCGAAGAGGACCGCGGTTGGCCCCAAGGCGGTGTACCGGGTGGCGTCAGTTTCTGTTCCTGCGCACACGATCGTCTGTAGTTCAACGGACTTGGCCCTACGAACTGTGAGGGCCAAGCTGTTGTTGTCGAGCGGGTTGCTGTCGTGGTTGAGCATTACCCCGGCCGCGCCCGCATCGACGAGCGCCTCGGCAGTCACACGTCCTACGGAATCGCCCGGCAAATCAGCGTCCATGCCTTGGGCGAAGACCAGGACGCCGGTGCGAAGAACGGCGATCGGGGCGACCATCGCGACCGGCACTGTAAGTACCACTGCGACGTCGAACTCGCTGCCCGCGCGCCCAGCGGCGTGTGCCAACGCCTCCAGCTCGGCGCGGCGGAGGAAGTTCTTTGGCCCGATCTCGAAGAACGGAGCGGTGAGTTCTTTCACTCGTCGACAAGTTTCCGGAGGTACCTTGCGGTCGAAGGCAGTGTTTTAGATGCGTCACCCTCAATGGAGCATTCGAGGTTGAGGTATCCGTCATAGCCCACGTCGCGTAGCGCCGCGAATATCTCTAGCCAGTTGAGGTGGCCGTGGCCCGGCAGCAGACGATTGCTGTCCCCGAGATGCACATGGACGATCCTGTCCCCGGCGTCACGAAGCGACTGGGCCGGATCGGCTTCCTCGATCGACATGTGAAACAGGTCAGGCAGCAGACCGGCGTTTGGGTGCCCTAGGTCATCGATGATCTTGATGTTGTCCGACACCCGGTTCAGGTATCGGCTCTCATACCGGTTGATCGGCTCAAGCAGGACATGCGCCTCCGATTCAGCCACGATGTCCAGCATTTCGCGGTAGAAATCAAGGAACTCTTCGTGCTGCCGGGTGTTCAGCTGCTGGAAAGGTTCGAAGAGCGGCAATGGGTCCTGCGGTCCATATTCGAATTCGATCTCGGTGACAGCCCCGATCTCGGCGCAGACGGTCGCGGCTTCCCGGTACATTGCCCGGCACTGTTCCCTGAGCGCCGCATCGGGGGACATGGCGTTGCCGTAGACATCGTCCGTCAGGACGAATTCGACCGGCCGAACCCCGGTGCGGGCGTGAAGCGACGCCAGCTCGCGTCGCGTTTTGTCATCCCAGGTCTCGAACGGCTGATAGACAGCCATGCCCTCGTAACCCCACTGCTTGAGCAGCTCAGCTTTCTCGGTCAGTGTTGTCCCCGGCACCATGGGGGACGAACAGCACAACATCATCGTGTGTCCTCCGTTTTCATCGGGTGTCCTGTGTTTCATCGTGAGTGCTGCCATCAGCTTCGGTAGAGGCGGCGGAGACTGTCTTCGAAGAGCCTGTAGCGCGCCTCCCGTTGTTCCGTTCGCGAATGGTGGTACCTGACCGCGGCCGGAGCGTGCAGTTGGTTCGCGTCCTCGAGCCGGTCGAGTTTTCCTTCCGCGACCAGGGCCAACACTGCCGCGCCGCGGCACGTTGCCTCGTGTTCGTCCGGGACGAGCACGTTCACTCCGCAGACGTCTGCCTTGAGCTGACTCCAGAACGCGGAAGCGGCGCCGCCGCCTGTCGAGACGATCTCGTGGGCAGGTTCAGGCGAAAGGTACTCGACGTTCCGCCGGAGCAGGTGCGCGATTCCTTCCTCCACGGCGAAGGCCATGTCGATCTGGTCATGGCCGAGATCGAGATTCAGGAACGCGCCCTTGGCGTCCGGGAAGTAATCGGGTGGATTGACACCTGTGAGATAGGGCAGGAAGATCGGCGGTTCGCGGTATTCCCGGGACCTGAGTCGCTGCTCGAGTTCGTCGTAGGACATGCCGGCAAGGCCTTGGCGTCGGAACCATTCCAAGGCTGCGCCGCCGCCGTCGACGCCGTTGAATAAGACCGTGTCACCAGGGCGGAGGCCCGAGTGGAACGAAACTCTCCGGCGAGGGTCGAACGTCCACTTGTGGTCCAGCATGGAGAGGGAAAGGACTGTCCCCGCGGACTCGCTGACGATCCCGTCGGCATAGGAATCCGTGCCCACCATGGCACAGAAGTGATCGAGCGCCCCAGCGTTGACCCGGTACCCGCTCGCTCCCGGTAGCCGGGCCGCGACGTCCTCGGAAACCTGGCCCACATCTGTCCCGGCAGCCACCACCTCCGGGAGCGCGCCGCCCGAAACGGAGCAGAAATCAAGCATCTCGTTCCAGTACGCCCCGTTCGGCACGTCCCAGAAGTAGGTGAATCCACGAGTGGTTAACTCTCCGACGGCGGTCCCGGTGAAACGCCTGATCAGATCATCCTTGATCATGAGCACTGATCGAGCAGAGACAAGCGTCCCCGGTTCATGTCGCCCTAGCCAGCGCAGCTTTGCCGCCGGCCAGGTCGCGGATGGGTAGGGTTGGCCGGTGGCTGCGAACGCGTGATCAATACCGAACTGTTCGGCGAGTTCGGCTGCTTCGGCCGTGGCACGATCGTCAAGCCAGGACATGCCCGGACGCACCGGCTTGCCCCGTCGATCGTTAAGCACAAGCGACTCCGCTTGTCCGGTGATGGCAATGACGGCCTCGTGTCGGGCGACATAATCGCAGTTCGCCGCACACTGGCCGATCAGATCGAGCACGGTGTCGAACAGCTGTTTGGGATCGAACTCGACGCGATTACCCTCGTGAGCGTAGACGGCTGCCGCTGAAGCGATCGAAAGCCGGCGCAGCTGCTCGTCGTAGAGCACTACCTTCACATTGGTGGTGCCGACGTCTACTGCATAGACAAGCACCGTCAGTTTCCCAGAATCTGGAAGTACACGGTACGGGTGCGTGCCCGAACCGAGTCGAGGTCCCCGAAGTACACGCGCCCAAACTGTCCGAGCATAAGCGCTCCCTCGACGACCGGGATGACCTCGGAACGGCCGAGGATTGAGGAGATGATGTGCCCGTCGGTGTTGAGCCCCCACTCCGGCAGTTCGTTGCGCAGCTCGCCCGCGTTGCGGATGTGGATCGGACCTGGGTGGAGGTACTGCCCCTCATGCCGGGTCGGCGGGGCGATCTTGGCGAACACGTTCAGAGTGTCCTGGAGGAGCAGCTGGGTACCGTAGTACGTGGTGTCTTCGGATTCCTCTTGTAGTAAGATGCAGCAACTCGTGTGGGGTGAGTAAGCGACCGCGATCCCATCGGACACCCCACTGTCCCGAACAAAGTCCTCTAGCTGGGATGTCACATCGAAGAACTCCTGCCGTGCGGGAGTTTCTAGGGTGATCGATCGGCTCTGACTGGCCATTGGGGTTTCCTACTTTCACGCATCTGGAAGAGTCGTGATTCAGTCTGTCGCCGCGTTCCAGCGAGCGGAAGGTTGAAGTTACAATGAGGAGATAACCACTGCTTATCAATGGAGTTGGCTATATGCGGTCCTTACCTGACGTGAGCTTGCGGTTGCTGCGGTATTTCGAGGTTCTGGGCACTGCGCTGAACTACCGGCGTGCCGCCGAGAAACTGTTCATCACGCAGCCGGCCCTGTCCGGGGCAATTCAGCAGCTCGAGCGGATCATCGGTGATCGCCTGTTTGATCGTGATACTCGTTCGGTTGCCCTCACGACGGTCGGGCGGGAGTGGTTGCCTTATGTCCGGAAGGCCCTGGCAGAAGTTGACTTGGCGCGCGAGGCCATTGCGAAGCTCGTGGATCACGGGCATGTTCGTATCGGCTATCTGATCGGCACCGGCGCAGATCTACTGTTCCAGCTCCTCGACGGGGCAGATCGGGCGTTCCCGGACATCACTATCGAAACTGTCGAGTACGACTTCTCCGATCCAAGCGCCGGGCTCGCGTCCGGAGCCACGGACATCGCACTACTGCGACCCCCGGTCGACGTGCCAGGCCTCGAGATGGCGGTCGTCGCCGAAGAATCGTGGGTCGCGTGCCTTCCGCGCTCTCACCGTCTGGCGGACAGGTCCGAGCTCCGCATCGAAGAGCTCCTGGATGAACCGATCATCGTTGCACCACAATCTGCTGGGGGCTGGCGTGACTACTGGCTCGCTGCGGACGCGCGGCAAGGCAAGCCCCCAATTGTTGCGGCCGAGGCGGCAACATATGAAGCGGAAGCGACGATGGTGGCCCGCGGAGTCGGACTGAGTTTCACGACGTCCTCGATGGTTCGCTTGTACGACCGGCCGGGTATTCACTTCGTGCCGATCATTGACAGACCAGCCAGCCTTACTGCGGTCGCCTGGCGCCCGGAGCGTCTTTCAACGTCCATGCGCCCGTTAGTGCGGCACATGCTCAGCCGAGCTTCCCTCCAAAAGTCTGCCTGACTGATCAGCCCCGCCTATCACTAGATAGAAACATTCACCTTCCGCACGGCCGTCCCTCCTGGGTTCACTGAATGCAATACCGGGCTTCCGGACCCAAGAAATGAAGCGAGGAGAAACACCATGGCCGAATCGGAAACAAAGAGGGATCCATCACTTGCGCCACCGCCGCGCGTTGTTGGCGAGGACGAAGACGCGCGCCTTGAGGAGTTCGGCTACAAACAAAAGCTTGACCGTTCTGTCGGCCGGGTCGCCTCGTTCGCCATCGGCTTCTCAACCATCAGCGCCACCACGGCGGTTTTCACTGGGTTTTCCGCTGGGTACCTCAATGCCGGGTCACCGTTCATCTGGACCCTTTTCCTAGCCATCCCGGTCTTCCTGCTCTGGACGTTGATCGCTGCGGACGTGGCCGCGAAGATTCCGCTCGCCGGCTACGCCTATCAGTGGACGAGCCGCCTGAACGGCTCAACCTTCGGCTGGTTTACCGGAGTCAGCGCCCTCATTGGCTGGATCAGCGGGATGACCAGCCTCGGGTACATTTTTGCCGGGTATTTCGGGAGCGTGTTCGACTGGCAGCTGACCCAACCCGAGCAGATCTTCATCGCCGTCGGCGTCGTCTTGGTGTGCGTCCTCATCAATGCCTATCGCGTTCGTCTAGCAACCCTTATCAACAACATTGGCGTCGGACTGGAACTCATCGTGACGGTGGGCGTCACACTGATCATCGCCATATTGATCATGGTGGTGCCCGACAACGCACAACCGATCTCATCACTCTTCGTGGGGCGCAGCCCCGACGAGTCGACGCCGTACATCGTCGCGTGGCTGTCCGCATCGCTCGGTCCGTTCTTTGGCTTGGTTGGCGTTGAAGCAGTAGCCGACGTTGCTGAAGAGACCAAGGGTGCGCGACGAGTAATTCCGCGCACAATGTTCTATTCCTTCACGGTGTCATGCGTAATTGAGTTCTTCATGTACCTCGTGTACGTGCTCGCGATCAAGAACCCTGCCACGCTGGCGGATTCCCCCGCTCCGATCGAAGAGATCATCTCCCAGCAGCTCGGGCCAGTATTCGCCCGCATTGTGGTTGCCATTGCCCTGACGAACATCCTCGTCTGCCTGCTGTCGAACGTGCTCGTGGGAACCCGACTGCTGTACTCACTGTCCCGTGACAACATGATGCCGTTCTCACACGCTCTTCGACACGTCTCGCCAAAGCGAAAGACGCCCTCGACGGCGGTTATCTCGCTCGGTGTCGTGTCCGTGCTCCTTTTGCTGTCAGCTTTGATCAGTCAGCAGGCGTTCAACTACTTCCTTGGCATCGCAACCTTGGCGTTCTTTACCACCTACGTGCTGCAAACCATCGGTCTTCTCAATGCTGCAGCTCGCGGCCGGATCCCGGTTGCCGAACCAGGCACCTTCGATCTCGGCCGGGCAAGGGTACCCCTTCTGATCGTCAGCCTCATCGTCTTCCTGCTGGTGGAAGTCGCACTCATCTTCCTTCCCGCGTTCGCCGGCAATGCCTACGTTTTCGCCGGTTTCGTGGCAGTCGCGGTGATCTGGTGGGCGTTGGTGCTGCGGAAACGCCTCAAGAGGGGAGAAGCTGGTCCTCGATATGCTCAGGAGCACACGGACAAGGGCAGCCCAGCAGTATCGGAAATCGGATGAGTCGAATCTGAATGAAGGCCTGACGACACCCTGAATGCCGGGCGCTCCGGGTATTCGGGTATCGTCAGGCATTCCGGGTGTCGGATGGCTATTTGCGCGTCGTCAGGTAGCGGATGCCCCAGCTGGCTGCCCATACATCGCCGGGTTCCAGCCAGCGCAGGCCTTCGCCGCTGTTGAAGGCATTGGCAGGCGCCGTCATCGGTTCAATCGCGACGGCGGTCACCATGCCGCCTGCGCCGGCGAACTCCTTGGTGGTGAAGGCTTGGACATAGCCGAAGGAGGCGTCCATGAACAGCTGCACTTGGCTGCCATCGGGGGCCTCCAGGTAGTGCAGCGAGCTTCCGTCGTCCTCGCGCCGGACATCGCCCCAAGCGTCGTCGAGGTCAACAGCGCCCACCAGTTGGCCGGTGCGGAAATCGTTCCCTGTTCCCTCGACGTCCGTGGTGATTCCAGTCGGAATCAGGCGTTCGTCCACTTCGATGTGGGTACCGGCGTTGATGTAGAGCGTGAGTTCTTCGGTCGGCACGCTGCCCAGTTTGAGGAAGGGATGCGCACCGAGGGCGATGGGCGCGGACCGGGGTCCGGTATTTTCCAGGCGGTGGGTGACAAGAAGCCCGTCCTCCACGAGCTGATAGCGAACCGACGTCGACAGCTCGAAGGGGTATCCCGGCTGTGGCGGGACGCCGGCGTCGAGCGTGATGCTGTCAGCGGTGTGGGCACTCACCCCGTAGGGAGTGCGGGTCAGCAATCCGTGCAAGGCATTGCCGTTGGCCGGTTCGGTGATGTCCAGTTGCTGGGCGACGCCGTCGTAGCGCCACGTGCCTCCGGCCACCCGGTTCGGCCACGGGACCAGGACCCAGCCCGCGCACCACGGCGGTTGGGCGTCGGCAGGGTAATCCTGGATGAGGGCGACGCCGTCGACCTCGAGCTCCCGCAAGCTCGCGGCGACTTCCGTCAGCACAACGCGCTGGTGGCGGCCGCCGATGCTGGCCGTGAGTTCGAAGTGTTCGCCCATGGGCGATGGTGCACGGTGGCGCGGTTCCCGGCTAAGGGAGGGTTCCTGATTGAGCGAGGGCGCCTGATTCAGCATGGTCGGCCTGACTAAGAGTAGGGATAGGGAAAGCGCCGGCGGGGTCCGCGAGGAACTGCGTGAAGGCCAGTTCAGCGGCTCCGATCATCATGAGATCCGAGCCGAGGGCGGCCCGGTAGATCTTTACCTGTCCTGCCGGTCCGGCCATCGCCTGGGACCGGAGCAGGCTGTCCAGTGTCCCGGGAGACAGGGCGTGCAAGACGCCGAGGAAGCCGTCCAGGACGATCGCCTCCGGGTTGAAAGTGTTCACGGCATTGCGCAACGCGATGCCAAGATACTCGAGCTGGCGCGCCACTTCGGCGCCCACTGCTTCGCTGTTGTTCGCCCGCAGCGCTTGCTCGAGTTGGCCCGCGTCGCCGCCACCCAGCCCGGCGAGTTCGAAAAGCTGTGACTGGGAGACTTCGGTTTCAAGGCAGCCCGTCGCCCCGCAGTGGCAAGATTTGCCGGACGAGCGGACAAACGTGTGTCCAAGTTCCCCGGCATAGCCGGATGTTCCGCGAAGCAATTCCCCGTCAGCGATGATCCCGCCGCCGATGCCGCTGGCTCCACCGTTGAGGTACACCAGGTTCTTCTGTCCCGCGCCGGCGCCGAACAGGAGCTCGCCTTCGGCGCCCAGTGATGCGTCGTTGGCCGCGTGGCAGGGGTAGCCGGTGGCCTCGCCGAGCATTCGGGCGACTGGTTCATCGCGCCAGCCCAGATGCGGGGCGTGCCGGACTACGCCGTCGTCGCGGTTGACGAGCCCGGGCACTGCGATGCCCACGCCCATGACCCGGTAGGAAGTGTCCAGCTCGGACCGCATTCCGGCGATCACTGCGGCCGCGATGTTCACGGCCTCTTTGGCCGTCGGTATCCGCTCCGTGTCGAAACGGATCTTCTTCTGGACCTTTCCACCAAGGCCGACAAGGCCGATGGTGACGGCATCGATCTCGGGATTGACCGCAAGGGCGGCGATGGAGGGGCGCGGACGGACGATCGGGCTGGGCCTGCCCACCTGGGCTTCACCTGAAGGCGCCGTCTCGTAGACCACGTCCAAGTTCACGAGTTGCCCTATCAGCGTCCCTACCGTGGACCGGTTCAGGCCAGTCCGCTTGGTCAGCTGGGCGCGGCTGAGACCACCGTTGTGATGGACAAGGGAGGTCAGCAGCGCCAGGTTGTTCCGCCGCGACGGATCGGGCTCGCTGACGGTGAGGGGATTCGGGGTGGCGGAGGGCATCATCGCGACAATATCAGCTCCCAAACACCGTGCGGTCCAGGAAGTCGTTGCGGAACTTTCCGGAAGGATCCAGGCGCTCGGCCAAGGCGATGAAGTCGCCGAAGCGCGGGTACAAGGGCGCGACGGCGGCAGCACCGGCGCCGAACAGCTTGCCCCAGTGCGGCCTCGCCGCGAACGGAGCCAGTTCCGCCTCAAGCAGCGGCAGGATGGCTTCGACCGCCGGCTGGTCCTGGCGCCAAGTGAAGTGCAAGCCGATGCCGTCACGGCCGTAGTTGGCACTCAGCCAGAGCTGGTCGGCAGCCACCGTGCGGATTTCGCCAATCAGCAACAGCGGAGTCACGACGTCGGAGAGCCTGCGCATGGTGCGGAGGGCGTCCACGGCGTGTTCACGGGGGATTAGGTACTCGCTCTGCAGCTCGTCGCCCTGGCTAGGAGTGAATTCCATCCTGAAATGGGCCAGTCGGTCCGACCACGGCCCGGCAATGCCGAGCTGTTGCGTGCAGTTACTCCCTGACACCCCGGGAAGGGGGTGCAGGGCTTCCGTCGCCGGGGTGCCGCCGAAGAATTCCGGCGTTCCCGGCGCGGGATCGCCGCTGCGCCTCTTGAGCCACGCCTGGCCCACGGTCTCTCCGCTCCAGTCGGTGAAGAGGCTGACGCTATACGCAGAGGAGGTCATCCGGTCGAAGTTCTCCAGGACGAGATCCCAGTTAAGCTTTTCGAAGACGCTCTGGGCGACGTCGAAGCTTGGCTGGATGTCCAGGGTCAGTTTGGTGACGATGCCGAGTGCGCCGAGTCCCACCACCATTCCGTCAAAGCCGGGGTCGCCCCGGCGCGCGCTGAGAATACTGCCGTCCGCAGTGACCAATTCAAGGCCCGCGACGGCGGTGGCCAGGTTGCCGTTGGCGTCCCCGGAGCCGTGCGTGGCGGTGGCGACAGCTCCTGCCACCGAAATGTGGGGGAGCGATGCGAGGTTGTGGAGGGCGAAGCCCTGGCGCTGGAGCTCCGCCGCGAGCGTCCCGTAACGCGTGCCACCGCTCACTGTGACGGTCATGCTCGCCGCATCCACGCTGATCCCCGGATCCAGGCGGTCCAGCACCACGAGTGTGCCGGCCGTGTCCGCGATGGAGTTGAAGGAATGGCGGGACCCGAGCGCGCGGATCTTCGAGGCGCCTGCCACGAGCCCTTGGAGCTCGTCCACGCTGGCGGGATGGGCGAGCTGCGGTGCCTGGTAGCTGTAGTTTCCTGCCCAGTTGCGTTCCGCCACCAGCTGATCAGTCACGGTTGAATCCTTCGTTTGGGAGCCTTGCGGCCTTATTTGATGTTCACAACAACATAACCGCTGGAGGGTTCCATCGCTAGATCTGTTGCGAACCTTTCGTTGAGTGGATAAAGAATCTCGATGTTCCCACGTGGTTGACATCACAGAGATTCGTAATATGTTTGATAGCGAAACAAATCCGCCAAACCCACCCGGAGCACTCAATGACGATTCAGCCCACCCGTGAAGACAAGTTTTCGTTCGGCCTTTGGACCGTGGGATGGGAGGCACAGGACCAGTTCGGTTCGGCCACCCGCCCGCCGCTGGACACCGTGGAAGCCATCAACCGGCTCAGCGATCTGGGCGCCTATGGCATCACTTTCCACGACAACGACCTGTTCCCCTTCGGTTGCTCAGCCGCTGACCGCCAGCGTGAAATCGATCGTCTGCAAGGGGCCCTCAAGGCCACGGGGATGATCGTTCCCATGGTCACCACCAACCTGTTCAGCCACCCCGTCTTCAAGGACGGCGGTTTCACGAGCAACGATCGCGGCGTCCGCCGCTTCGCCCTGCGCAAGGTGCTGGACAACATCGATCTCGCCGCTGAACTCGGCGCCGAAACCTTCGTCATGTGGGGCGGCCGTGAAGGCAGCGAATACGACGCCGCCAAGGACATCCGCGGCGCGCTGGAACGCTACCGCGAAGCCGTGAACCTGCTGGGCGACTACGTCACGGACAAGGGCTACAACATCCGCTTCGCCATCGAACCGAAGCCGAACGAACCCCGCGGCGACATCCTGCTGCCCACCCTGGGCCACGCCCTGGCCTTCATCGAAACGCTTGAGCGCCCGGAGCTCGTGGGAATCAACCCCGAAACAGGCCACGAGCAGATGGCCGGACTGAACTTCACCCACGGCATCGCCCAGGCCCTGTATCAGGGCAAGCTCTTCCACATCGACCTCAACGGCCAGCGCAGCATCAAGTTCGACCAGGACCTGGTATTCGGCCACGGCGACCTGCAGAACGCCTTCTCCTTGGTGGACCTGCTCGAAAACGGCGGTCCCGACGGCGGACCGGCCTACGACGGCCCGCGCCACTTCGACTACAAGCCCAGCCGCACCGAGGACATCGACGGCGTGTGGGACTCCGCAGCCGCGAACATGCAGACCTACTTGCTGCTCAAGGAACGAGCCAAGGCATTCCGGGCCGACCCCGAAGTCCAGGAAGCCCTGCAGGCGTCCCGCGTGGCGGAAATCAACGAACCCACCCTGAACCCGGGCGAAGGCTACGAGCAGTTGCGTGCCGACAAGTCCGCCTACGAGGACTTCGACGCCGATGCCTACTTCGGCGGCAAGGGCTTCGGATTCGTGAAGCTCCAGCAGCTCTTCATCGAGCACCTCCTCGGAGCGCGCTGATCCCGTGGCCGCTGCTTCCTTGAACCTTGTTGCCGGGGTAGATTCCTCCACTCAAAGCTGCAAAGTGGTGGTCCTGGACGCTGAAAGCGGAGCTCTCGTCCGCGAAGGCCGGGCGAGCCACCCGGACGGAACGGAAGTCCATCCGGACGAGTGGTGGCGGGCTCTGTCCGAAGCGTTCGACGACGCCGGCGGCCTCGCCGGCGTCAGCGCGCTGTCCGTAGCGGGCCAGCAGCACGGCATGGTCCTGCTGGACAGTGACGGCAACGTCGTGCGGCCGGCTCTGCTGTGGAACGACACGCGCTCGGCCGGAGCCGCGGAAGACCTCACCGCAGAAGTAGGGGCCGAGGACTTCGCCCGGCGGACCGGGCTGGTGCCAGTGGCTTCGTTCACGATCACGAAGATCCGCTGGATCAGGGACTACGAACCCGAAAACATGGCAAGGGTGGCCGCCGTCGCGCTCCCCCACGACTGGCTCACGTGGCGTCTTCGCGGTTACGGTCCGGCCGGCTCCAGTCCGCTGGGGCCGGACCTGGACGAGCTGACAACTGACCGTTCGGATGCCAGCGGCACCGGCTACTGGAGCCCGCTGACCGGACGCTACGATCTGGACCTGTTCAAACTGGCGTTCGGCCAAGACGCCCGGGAAGCCTCGGCCGGGTCAGCGACGGCGGCGCCCGGCGTCGTCGTTCTTCCCCGCGTGCTGGGCCCCGGCGAAACCGCAGGCCACGTGCATCCGGAGTGTTTCGGCGGCCCCCGCGCAAGTGAGGCTGTTGGTGACGCGATCCTGCTCGGTGTCGGGGCGGGGGACAACGCCGCCGCCGCGCTGGGGCTCGGAACCAAACCCGGCGACGTCGTGGTGTCCGTAGGCACCAGCGGCACCGTGTTCGCCGTCGACTCCTCGCCAGGACATGATGCGAGCGGGACCGTGGCGGGCTTCGCGGACGCGAGCGGGGAGTACCTGCCGATCGCCGTGACGCTGAACGCCGCCCGTGTGCTCAGCTCCGTTGCCGCAGTGCTCGACGTCGACTTCGACGGGCTTTCCCGGCTAGCCCTCGAGGCCGAACCTGGTGCGGGAGGTGTGGTGCTGGTGCCATATTTCGAGGGGGAACGGACACCCAACCTGCCTCATGCGAAGGCCAGTTTCCACGGCCTCAGCATTGCCTCCACGACCCGGCCGAATATCGCCCGGGCGGCCATCGAAGGCATGCTCTGCGGCCTCGCCGGAGGCCTGGATGCGCTGCGTGACCAGGGCGTCCGTGCGGAGCGATTGCTCCTGATTGGCGGTGCCGTACAGAACCCTGCTGTCCAACGGATCGCGGCCCAGGTATTCGACCTGCCCGTGGTGGTTCCGAGCCCCGGTGAATACGTGGCCCGAGGCGCAGCGGTGCAGGCGGCATGGGCACTCGCAGGACACCGCCCGGACTGGCCCGTGGCCGTGGATGCCACGCCTGAGCCCGATTTCAGGGCGTCCATCGGCCAGAACTACAGGAAGGTCAGTGCCCGCATTGATACCGGCAACTGAACCGCTACTCGTCAGGACACCGCTGCTCGATTCCCTGAATCCGGATCCGGTGCCTGTATCCGGCAGGCCCGTCCGGTGGGGAGTCATTTCCACCGGACGGATCGCCGCCACAGTCATCAGCGACCTTGCTCTCCTGCCCGACGCCCTTCTGCAGTCCGTCAGTTCCCGGACCCAGGAAAATGCGGAGGCGTTTGCCTTGGAGCATGGCTTCCGGAGCGCTTACGGTGACGACGGCGGGATCCCGGGTTATCAGCGCCTGCTCCGCGATCCCGCGGTAGAGGTGGTTTACGTGGCAACACCGCACACGAGCCATTACCCGGTGGCGAAGGCGGCACTCGATGCCGGGAAGCACGTGTTGTGCGAGAAACCGTTGACCATCAATGCGCGTGAAGCTGAAGATCTGGTCAGCTTGGCCCGGGAGAAAAGCCTGTTCCTGATGGAAGCCGTGTGGACTCGATTCCTTCCCAGTGTGCAACGGGCGGCGGAAATCATCGCATCCGGTGAACTCGGCGAGATCCGGTGGCTGCAGGCAGACCTTGGATTTCCAGCGCCGTATCATCCGAAGTCCCGTTTGTGGAGACGCGACGACGGGGGAGGCGCCCTGATGGACGTTGGGGTGTATCCGCTGACCTGGGCGCTGATCAGCCTCGGGCGCCCGCAGTCGATCACGGCCACGGCTCAGCTCGTGGATGGCGGAGTGGATTCCGACACTGCACTGACGCTGTCCTATTCCTCCGGAGCGCAAGTCCAGGCCATGACGTCGTTGACCGCGGCAACCCCGCAAACGGCCACCGTATGCGGCACCAAGGGCATGCTGCGCTGCAACGCGCCACTGTTCAATCCAAGCGAGCTGACCATTGTCTCCAGCTCCGGCGAGCAACGGGTGGAGAAATTCACCCCTGCCGGCCATGGCTACACATACCAGCTGCGCGAAGTAATCCGCTGCCTGCAGCAGGGCCTTCTCGAGAGCCCCACCATGCCATTGGCAGATACCCTGGCCACGATGTCCCTGCTGGATGAAGCACGCAGCCAAGTGGGAATCCACTACCCGGCGGACTAGGGCGGAGGAGTGGTGGCTGGTGATGTAGGGCCTGGCGACTGAGCGGGGCGCGGAACAAGCATCTCTTTGTTTCTTAAAGTGCTACGCCCGTTGACTAGTGAGCAACTTCACAGTTAGAGTTGCGGGACCGAAGCGCCGCGGATCTGCGGACTTGAGATACACGATGAGTGGACAGGCTGTGGGCGTGAACCGCCGCAGCCGATTCTCTTGAAGCTCCTTCACCACGCTCACCACACCCCAAGCCTTGGCATGCCTTTTTTCGGCGTGCCGTGGGGCGGGTCCTCATGAGAGGCAGTTTCCTTGACCGATTTTCGTTCCACGCCCTTTGACCGCAGGCAGATCCTCAAAGCGGCAGCGCTGACCCCATTAGCGGGCCTTGCCCTGTCCGGCTGCGGTGCAACGAAGGCGGCTGACAACGCACCGGCCAATAAGACCGTGACAGTGACGTCCTACGGCGGGTCTTACAACGACCAACTGACGCAGACCATCCTTGACCCGTTCTCCAAACAGTCGGGAATCCAGACCACCCTGTTGGCCAACACGAGCCTGGCCGCGCTTAAGGCGCAGGTCCAGTCCGGGGACGTGCAATGGGACCTCGTCGAAATCACGGCGCCGGAATACGAGACCGCCGTTGCCGAGGGGCTGCTGGAGAAGTTCGACTACGACATCATCAGCGACAAGGGCCTGCCCAGCTACGCCAAGGCTGAATATGGCATCAAATACCTGAGTTTCCTGTTTGTCATGGCGTGGGACCAGAAGGTCATCACCGATGCCCAGGCACCCAAGGACTGGGCCCAGTTCTTTGATCAAGACAAGTACAACACCAAACGATCGGTCTACAACCAGCTCTCTGACAGCTCCGTCCTCGAAGCAGCCCTCTTGGCGGACGGGGTTCCGTTTGACAAGATCTACCCGCTTGACGTCGACCGTGCCCTCCGCGTCCTGGGCCACCATCCGGGCAAGGACCGCTTGCTTTACCACTCGGCCAACCAGGAGCCCATCCAGCAGCTCACCTCAGGCGAGGTCTCGCTCTCCACGAGCTTCAATAACCGAATCAACGCAGCTCGCACTGACGGGGCGAAATTGAATTTCTCCGCTGAAAACGGGGTTCTCGCCGGAGACTACTTCGTGGTTCCCAAGGGCGCGAAGAACAAGGAAGCAGCCTTCAAGCTGATGAACTTCATGTCCAACGACGCCGACGCCGGCGCCGCCTTCGACAAGGTCACCAACCTGACGCTAGCCAACACGCCGGCCTTGTCCAAGCTGCCCAAGGAAGTCGCGGACACCCTTCCCACGAGCCCGCGACTGGCTGACAAGATCCTGCTCCGCGACGACAAATGGTGGTCGCAGAACCTGAAGGCGACCGAACAGAAGTTCAAGCTGTGGACGGCCAGCTGACATGAGCGCTGCAACCCTGCAACGGGCCCGACCGGAACGCCGCGGCACTCCGGTGCCGGGCGCAAGGAGGCAGCAGCGGAGGAGAAGCAGTTGGTGGCTGCTGCTGGCACCAGTGCTTGTCTTCGACCTGCTCCTGTTCCTGACACCACTGGGCAAGCTGGTGCAATCAAGCTTTGCCGACAACGCCTACGTGCGTGTGCTGGATGATCCCCTTGTGGTGCGCTCGTTGGTCAACACGATGACCATCAGCCTGGCCAGCACTGCCGTGACGGTAGTGCTGGGCTACGTCATAGCCCTCGTGCTTTGGCGTGCGGGGAACGTCACCAGGGTGATCCTGTTCGCCGTCGTGCTGCTTCCATTCTGGACCGGAATTCTGGTGAAGAACTTCGCATGGGCGGTCTTGCTGCAGGACAACGGCCTGGTGAACGCGTTCCTCCAGGGGATCGGGCTGACACATGCGCCGATTGAGCTGCTGCACAACCGCTTCGCAGTCATTGTGGGTATGGTCCACGTTCTCCTGCCCTACGCGGTCTTCCCGATCTTCTCGTCACTGACGTCCATTGACGACAGGCTCGGACTGGCAGCCCGGTCCCTCGGCGCAAGGGAGGGCTCTGTCTTCCGACGCATAACGCTGCCGCTGAGCATGCCGGGCATATCCGCTGCGGGTTTGCTCGTCTTCATCATCAGCACTGGATTCTTCATCACCCCGGTGGTCATGGGAGGCCCCGGCGACATGATGATCGCCAACCAGATCGACTACTACGCCCGCCAATTGACGGACTTTTCCGGAGCCGCCGCCTTGGCCGTGATCCTCACGGTCATGGTCAGCATCCTCGTGGCCATTTACCAACGAGTACTGAAGGCTGGAGGCCAACATGAAGCCAACTAATCCACAGCACCGCCTTCTGGCGCTCCTCTCCATCCCGGTCTTCCTCTTCCTCGTCATCCCGACGGCGATTGTGGTTCCGGTGGCTCTGAACGACAGCCGCTACATCACGTTTCCGCCCGAAGGGGTTTCATTCGCTGCGGTGGCCGGGTTCTTCGCGGACCGGGCCTGGACCTCAGCATTGACGGCCAGCCTCCAGGCGGCGGCGATCGCCGTCGTGATCAGCGTTCTGTTGGGCGCTACTGCGGCGATCGGCCTGCACGGTCGAAAGTTTCCGGGAAAGCCTGCCGTAGTGGGCCTGATCCTGGCTCCGATGATCGTGCCCACGGTCGTGCTGGCGTTGGCGTTCTACCAGTTTTTCATCTCGATAGGCATCGTGGGCAGCATCGTGCCTATCGGGCTGGCGCACGCGGCGATCGCCACTCCCTATGTGTACCTGACCACCCAGGCAAGTCTTGCCGGGCTCAATCCGGCGCTAGTGCGTTCAGCGGAGAGTCTCGGGGCCGGAGCGCTCTCCGTCTTCCGCCACGTGTATCTGCCCATCATCTTGCCGGGCCTCATCTCCGGGGCACTCTTCGCCTTCTCGGTCTCCATTGACGAAACGGTGATGTCCTTGTTCCTGCAGTCCCCGGGAGCCACAACGTTGCCGGTCAAGATGTTCACGGACATTCAGTTCAACCTGACCCCGAAGATCGCTGTCTCGTCCGCCCTGCTGGTCAGCGTGGCCACCATCGGGCTTCTGCTCCAGGTCATGTTTGTCCTCAAGCGCCGATCCTCAGCCCGGATGCTGCCCCTAGCTGTGTCCGCACAAACGTAAGGAAGCCGATGACCACATCAACAATCTCCGCGGGTTCGATTCCGCGGTCCGGGAATCTCGCTCAAGGCGCCATCGAGCTTCGCCAGGTCAGCAAAAGCTACGGCGATGTGACTGCCGTGGACCAGCTCGACCTGACAGTCGAGCCCGGTGAGTTCGTAACCCTGCTCGGCCCCAGCGGATCCGGTAAGACGACCACCATGATGATGGTGGCAGGATTTGAGGACCACACCGCCGGTTCGGTCCTCATTGACGGCAAGCCGGTGGACACCCTGCCGCCCCGCGACCGGAATCTCGGGGTTGTGTTCCAGAACTACGCGCTGTTCCCTCACATGAGCGCCCTCGAAAACGTCGAATTTGCCCTCCGCATGCGGAAGGTACCAAAGGCTGAGCGACGCCAGCGGGCAGCGGACGCCCTCGAGCGTGTAGGCCTCGGGAGAATGGGAGATCGAAAGCCCCGGCAGCTCTCCGGCGGGCAGCAGCAGCGTGTGGCGCTGGCCCGGGCACTGGTATTCAACCCCGCTGCCCTCTTGCTGGACGAGCCGATGGCGGCCTTGGACAAGCGCCTACGTGAGCAGATGCAGGAAGAGATCAAGACCTTGCAGAAGAGCTTGGGAATCTCCGTGCTTTTCGTGACCCACGACCAGGATGAAGCCATGGCCATGTCGGACCGGATCGTGGTGATGCGGGACGGGAAGATTGTCCAGTCCGGACCACCGGAGGACGTGTATAACCACCCGCTTACGGACTGGGTAGCTAGCTTCCTCGGAGACACCAATCTCATTCCCTGCACCATCATCGAGCGCGACGGCGAGCAGGCCGTGGTGGATATGGAAGGACTGGGCCGTGCACGCGTGCGGGATCGCGGCGCCACCGGCGAAAGCTATGCCGTGTCCATCCGCCCGGAGCACCTCAAATTCAGCACCGAGCCTGCCGCCGGCAACGGTTACCCTGCCACTGTTGTGTCCTCGACCAACTTGGGCGCCACTGTCCGCCACCGCCTCCGGGCAGGCGGGCATGACCTGCAACTGCGTGAGCTGAGTTCTGATGGCGCCGGCCGCCTGCCGGAAGAGGAAGTGCGCGTCGGTTGGGACGCTGACAGAGCGCAGCTATTGGTTCTGGAGTCCTGACCCGGGCTCCCGTGCGGCGACGGCGGGCGCATACGTCGCCGCACGGCACGGTCCAAATGGCCTTGAACCGCGGATTCGGGCCCGTAGGGGCGCCGGGGCAACCTCAGTCCGGAGAATATTGGGCCAGGCCTACGAGCTGATTCCCTGAACCTCCGCGAGCGGGGCAGCCAAGGCTGTCAGCTCCACAAGTTCCGGCCGTGCAACCGTGCTTTCGATCGGCACCGCTGAGCCGCTGTGGGCAGATGCCAGCACGGATTCCATGACCTCAAGCGCGTGGAACGCCAGTTGGCCGCCAGCACGTGGTTCGGCCCCGGCCGGGGTGGCAGCAAGGTCGGCGATGCCGAAGCCCCGGCCTGAATCGATGTAGCCGGCCGAGACCGGAAGCGTCTGCCAGGATTCGCCCCCGAGCGTGAAAAGCTCAACGTCGCCGTCGAAGTGGTTCGGGTCAGGAACCACCAGGGACCCTGCCGTACCGTGGATCTCGATGTTGGACGACTTCGTTTTCACCGCGTCAAAGCTCATCACAAGCGTGGACAGGGCGCCGGAGGCGTGGACCAGGACCCCCGTCACGTGCGAATCGATGGTCACCGGAATCACCTCGCCCTCGCGCGGGCCCGAACCGATGGTTCGCGAGTCCCGTGTGTGGCTTGCGGCTCCGATGACCGAGACCACCGGACCCAGCAGCGTGACCAGGGCGCTGACGTAATAGGGACCCATGTCCAACAGGGGTCCGCCGCCCGGTTGGTAGTAGAAATCAGGATTGGGATGCCAGCGCTCGTGTCCGGGCGTCACCATGGTTGCCGTGGCCGAGATCGGCGAGCCGATCAGGCCGTCGTCGATCGCTTTGCGGGCGGTCTGGATCCCGGTGCCGAGCACCGTATCCGGCGCGCAGCCGACCACGACGCCGGCCTCCCGCGCCGCGTCGAGCACTTGCCGTGCCTCCGCGGTGGTCGCAGCGAGCGGCTTTTCCCCATACACGCCCTTGCCGGCGGCGATCGCCTTCAACGCGATCGGCGCATGCGCGGCCGGGATGGTGAGGTTCAGGACGAGCTCGACATCGTCCGCCGCCAGGAGCTCGTCGACGGTAACCGCGCGGACGCCCTCGTAAGAATCCGCGACTGCTTGCGCGCGTGCGGGGTCGAGGTCGGCGACGGCTACCAAGTCAATAGCGTCCAGCCTCCGGAAGTTTGCAAGGTACTGGGCGATGATGGCGCCGCAGCCGATGATTCCTACCCTTATTTGCTTTCCTGCGTCTAGCGGGTTGCCCACAGCATGCCCCTTTCGATGATCGTGCGGACGTTGCTGTCCTGGAGGATTTCCACTCGGTGTCCGGGGGTGCACACGAAGATCCGCCCCTTCCCCCACTGTCTTGTCCAGATGGCGGGGGACGTGACCTCCCGGTTCCACTGGTCCCAGTCCCTGACCTTCTGGGTTGTGGTGGCGAGAACGTCGATGTAGTCGTCCGAAAGCACCCAGTACTGCTCGGTGACCAGTTCGAAGTCGCTTAGCCCTTGCGTGATGGGATGGCTCGCGGCAGCCGGGAGCATGTTCACCGTGTACGGCACATAATTGTCCGACTGCTCGCCGATGCATTCGTCCGGGTGCTTGCCGGGATGGCAGGCGAACTGGCCGCCGATCATATGCAGGTAGTCCGAGTTGTTCCGGTAGGAATCAGCGATGCCGCCGTGCCATCCGGCAAGCCCGGTGCCGTTTTCGACGGCGGTGCGGAGCCCCTCGAATTCGTCCTTCTCAATGGTGGACATCGTCACGCATTGCACGATCAAGTCCACCCCGGAGATATATGCCGAATCGGCATATATCTTGGGCGATTCCTCTACCTGGACGTCAAAGCCGTTGTCCTTGAGGAACGGGATAAAGAGTTCTGTGGCCTCGAATGGCTGATGGCCATCCCAGCCGCCACGGACCACCAGGGCGGTCTTCTTGTCAGTCATGGTTTCCTTTGCATAGAAATACGGCCGGACAGCCGAAAATCGGAGGTAGTCAGCGGCTTGAGAAGGCCGCGTCGAAAGCGGCGACCGGCGGGGCGATGGCGGCGAGTTCCCGGACCATGGCCAAGGATTGCGGTGCTCCCACGAGTCGGTCCATGCCCGCGTCTTCCCACTCGACGCTGGTTGGCCCGTCGTAACCGATGGCGTTGAGGGTCCGGAAGATCGGCTCCCACTTCACGTCCCCATGGCCTGCGGTGACGAAGTCCCAGCCCCGGCGCGGATCCGCCCATGGCAAGTGCGATCCGAGCCGGCCATTGCGGCCATTGAGCTGGCGGATGGATTCCTTGACGTGCATATGGAAGATCTTCGACGCGAAATCCTGCAGGAACATCACCGGATCCAGGTCCTGCCAGATGAAGTGGGACGGATCGAAGTTCAGCCCGAAGCTCTCCCTGTGGCCCACTGCTTCCAGGGCACGTTTCGCGGTCCAGTAGTCGTAGGCGATCTCGGAGGGGTGGACTTCCAAGGCGAAGCGGACTCCCACCTCGTCGAACACGTCGAGGATCGGGTTCCAGCGGTCCGCGAAATCCTGGTAGCCACGCTCGATCATCGATTCCGAGGCGGGCGGGAACATGGCCACGGCCTTCCAGATGGAGGAGCCCGTGAATCCCGTGACGGTCGTGACGCCAAGGCGTGCCGCGGCCCGTGCCGTCACCTTCATGGCCTCCGCCGCGCGGTGACGCACCCCTTCGGGATCGCCGTTGCCCCAGACTTCATCGGACAGGATGTCGCGGTGGCGCTCATCGATGGGGTCGTCGCAAACCGCTTGCCCAGTAAGGTGGTTGGCGATCGCGAAGACCTTAAGGCCGTTCTTTTCGAGGATGTCGAGGCGTTCCTGGACGTAGCCGTCGTCGACGGAAGCACGGTAGGGGTCCAGGTGGTCGCCCCAGCAGGCGATTTCCAGCCCGTCGAAGCCCCACTCGCCCGCGAGCCGGGCGACCTCTTCGAAGGGAAGATCGGCCCATTGGCCGGTGAACAGTGTGATGGGTCTTTTCATCGGGGTCCCTCCTAGACTTTCTGCCAGCGGCTGGACTCTGCGGCGCTGGCTTCCACGGCGGCCAGCACCTTTTGCACTTGCAAGGCGTCAGCGAACGACGGCGAGGGCTGCTCGCCTGCGCCGATCGCGGTCACGAGGTCCACCACTTGGTGCGTGAAGCCGTGTTCGTATCCGAGGCCATGCCCGGTGGGCCACCAATGGCCGACGTAGGGGTGCTCGGGTTCGGTGACAAAGATCCGGCGGAACCCGGCGTCGGGCGATTCGGCGGCGTCGTAGAAGGACAGGACGTTCATTTCTTCGAAGTCGAACGCGAGGGATGCCTTCGTCCCGTTGACTTCCAGTCGCATGGCATTCTTCCGTCCCAGCGCGAAACGCGTGGCCTCGAAGACCCCGACGGCGCCCGCTGAAGTAGCGCCGCCGTCGAACCTTGCTGTGAAAATGGCGGCGTCATCGACAGTGACGGTGCCACGCGGCGCATCCGCGCGGACGTCGCCGTGTCCGCCGAGGCCCACGAGGTCACCGGCCAACGGCCGCTCGTGGACGAAAGTTTCCAGGAGCGCGGAAACGCCTGTGATCTTTTGCCCGGTGACCCACTGCGCTGCGTCGATGCTGTGTGCCCCGATGTCGCCCAAGGAGCCGGACCCGGACTTGGACTTGTCCAGTCGCCACGTCATGGGGGCGTTTTCGTCGCTGAGCCAATCCTGTAGGTACTGCGCCCGCACGTGCCGGATGTTTCCCAGGCGGCCCTCTTCGACCATCCGCTTGGCGAGGGCCAACGCGGGAGTGCGGCGGTAGCTGAACCCGCACATGGACAACACGCCACGAAGAGCTGCGGCCTGGGCGGCTTCGGTCATGCGCTCTGCCTCCGCCACCGAATTGGCCAAGGGCTTCTCGCACAGCACGTGCTTTCCGGCGTCGAGGGCCGCTATCGCGATCTCGGCGTGCGTGTTGCCCGGGGTGCAGATGTCGATGAGGTCGATGTCGTCCCGTTCGAGCAGCCGGCGCCAATCGGTCTCCACCGATCCCCAGCCGAGCTTGCCCGCGGCGGCCCGGACGCCGTCGTCGTTCCGGCCGCACAGCGCGGTGAGCTGGGGGTCCAGCGGGAGATCGAAGAACCGCGGCGCTGTCCGCCAGGCGTGGGAGTGGGCGGCACCCATGAAGGCGTAGCCGACCATGCCGACGCGCAAGGGCTTTGCGGTGGTCATTGTGTTCCTTTCGCGTATTTCAATCGGGCGTTGGCTATTTGCTGAATCCGGCGGTCAGTCCGCTGAGCAGCTGGCGGCGGGCCACCACATAGATGACCAGCAGCGGCAAGGTGGCGAGCACCACGGAAGCGAGCACGGCGGGGATGTTGACGCTGAATTCGCCCTGGAAGGTCCACAAGGACAGCGGAAGCACGCGGGTTGACGGGCTCTGGGTCAGGATCAGCGGGAAGAGGAAGCCGTTCCAGACGCCCAGCGCGTTGTAGATGCCTACGGTCACGACGGCGGGACGCGTCATGGGCAGCGCGAGGCGCCACATCATGGCCCAGTCCGAGCAGCCGTCGAGCCGCATGGACTCGAACAACTCGTTGGGAACATCCCGCATGAAGTTGCTCAGGATGAGGACGGAAATGGGAATGGCGAACGCGATGGAGGGGAGGATCAACGCCAACAAAGTGTCATAGAGATGGGCCTTGGTGATCATCCAATAGATCGGGATGATCGTGGCGTGCAAGGGAATCGCCAGGCCAAGGAGGAACGTGTTGTTCGTCCACGTCAGGAAGCGGCCCTTGCCCCGGACGATGGCGTAGGCGGCCATGAACGAGACCAAGAGTGCCGGCACGACGCTGCCCACAGTGACGATCAGGCTGTTGGCGAAGTACATCGCGAAGTCGTTGTCCAGGACCAGCTTGTAGTTGTCCAACGTCGGTTCGGTGGGCGGCATCATCGGGTTCGAGGTGAAGAACCCGGCTTGGTTCTTCAAGCTGGTCACCACTACGTAGTAAATGGGAACGATGATGATCGCCAGCCAAAGCCAGCCGCCCAGGCCACCCAGGTAGTTGGGACGGAGCCGGCCGGGGCCCTTGCCCCGTTTTACTCGGGGGCCCTGCTTGTGGCCTTCCTTGTTGCTTGGCGCGGTGTGTCTTGCCGGCGGTGCGGGGATCTGGGTTGTGGAAGCCATCAGGCACCTTCCAATTGGCTTGCGTTGCGGTTCTTGCCACCGAGTCTTTGCAGGAGGAGGGCCAAGGCAAGGCCGATCACCACGAGGATGACGCCCAGGGCGCTCGCCGCTCCCATGTCGTTGGCCTTGAAGCCGGTCAGGTACATGTGCAGGGGCAGCAGCCTCGTGGAGTAACCGGGGCCACCACCGGTGAGGACGAAGACGAGGTCGAAGTAAGCCAGTGAGCCCACCACCATGAGGGTGGAAGAGGTGATGATGGTGTACTTCAACTGGGGCAAGGTGATGGCGAAGAACTGCTGGACGCGCCCGGCGCCGTCGATTTGGGCCGCTTCGTACAGTGACGCCGGGATCTGGCGTACGCCGCCTTGGTAGATGAGCGTGTGGAACGGGACAAACTGCCAGGCGATGACGAAGACGACGACGAACAGCACGAGATCCGAGTTGCCGAGCCAGTCCTGGGCCAGGAACGGAAGGCCCAGGCCTGGGCCAAGGCCGAAGTTCGGGTCCAAGAGGGCCTTGTAGGCGATGGCGACGGCCGCGGAGGACAGCAGCAGCGGCACGAAGTAGAGGACGGCGAGGGCAGCGCGGTATTTCTGCGATGCGGACGTGAAGACCCCGAGGAGCAAGCTGATGGGAGCCTGGACGATGAACGAGAAGAACATGATCTTGGCGGTGACCCACAGCGCATTGCCGGCGACGGGATCAGTCAGGACCGTGGTCCAGCTCGACAAGCCGTCCAGCTTGATTTCGCCCAGCCCGTCCCATTTGGTGAAGCTGAGGAAGAGCACGCCGAAGAGCGGGATGATGGCGAAAATGAGGAAGAAGACGAGGGCTGGTGCGGCCAGCCACCCCGACGGGCCCTTTTCAAGGACCCGCCGGGAAGAACCGGTTGAGGTAGACACTGGTTACTTTCCGATCGTTGCGTTCATGGTTGAGACGAACTGATCGGGGCTGATCTTCTTCAGGAAGATCTGGTCCAGGTTCGCCAACATGGCGTCCCCCTGGGCGGGGCTGAGGGCCTGGTCCCAAGAGAGAGTGAAGCTGGGGGCGTTCTTGGCCATTCCATACACATAGCTCAGAAAGTCCTTGTCCGGCGATGCGGCCAGCTTGCTTTCGATGCCCGTGGTCACGGGAACAGCGCCGGAGTCGATGAGGGCTTGGGTGTCAGCGTCGGTGAACATCCCGCTCTTGACGTAGTCGAGTGCTGCCTTCTTCTGGCTGTCAGTGGCCTTGGAAGAGATCGACCAGAAGTTGGAAGGGTTGCCCACGACGTTGGCCGGATCGCCCTTGCCGCCGGAAACAGCGGGGAAGGTGACGTAGCCCAGCTTGCCGTTCTTGACGAAGTCCGCGGCGTCCTTCTTCATGCTCTGGTAGATCCAGCCGCCCTGCAGGATCATGGCGGCCTTGCCGGTGTAGAGGAGGGCCTGGTCCGCGTTGCTGTCGGCGGCGATGGAGGAGAAGCCGTTGACGAATCCGCCGGCGTCCACCAGTTCCTGGATTTTGCTCAGGGCTTCCTTGACGGCGGGATCGGACCAGGCGCCGGGCTTGTTGGCGGCGATGTTCGCGAAGACGTCGGGTCCGCCGATGCGCTCCACCAAGTACTCGAGCCACATCAAGTCAGGCCATTTGGACTGGCCGCCCAGGGAAAAGGGAGCGATGCCTGCTGCCTTGAACTTCGGCACCAGGGCCATCAGTTCATCCCAGGTCTTGGGTGCCTGCGCGCCGATCTTATCGAAGACTTCCTTGTTGTAGTACAGAACGACGGGCTGCACGTTGTTGTTGGGCAGGGCATACGTCTTGCCGTCGATCACGCCGTTCTTGAGCACGGACGGCAGGTAGCGGTTCTTGACATCGGGGTTTGACGCTACGAAGTCCGACAGATCGGCCACTTGGCCGGCGTCGACATAGGACTTCAGGACGCCGCCGCCCCAACCGTAAATGAAGGTGGGCCCCTGGCCGGCGCCGACGGCGGTGCGCACCTTGGTCTTGTACGCGTCGTTCGCGAAGAAGTCGAGCTTGACGGCCTCGTCCGGGTGAGCCTTGTTCCATGCATCGATGGACTTCTGGAGTACGGGCTGGTTACCGCCCGTAAGGCCCCACATGGTGGCCGAATCCGCGTTTCCTGCCGAACTTGCCGGTCCGCTTGATCCGCAAGCTGCGAGGGAGATCGATACGGCCGCAGCAGTGACGGCTATCGTCGCTGAACGCAACGTGAGTTTTACCATTTGCAATTCCATTCGTCCTCCGGGCTCGACGCTGATTGCCCGGCTATTGGTTTCGGGAGTCCGGCCTTCGGGGAGCGAGGCTGCACTGCCGCTGAATATGCTTGATCCGAATCATCGAAATATTTCGAGAACATTTTCGGTCCGTTAGGCAAATTTAGCTGTGGCGTTGGTCACCGTCAAGGCAATTCTTATAAGAAAGTTCAACACTCTTATGAAATAGAGATTGACTCTGCTCGCCGTGCCGGTCAAACTTGTCTCGACGAAATATTTCGAAAGAGTTGAGGTTGCATGGCCAGCAATGAAGGTACCGCCAAGGTGACATTGGCTGCCATCGCCCGGGAGGCGGGCGTCTCGATGCCGACGGTATCGAAGGTCGTCAATGGGCGCGAGGACGTTGCCGCCGGCACGCGTGCCAAGGTTCTGACCGCGCTCGAGCGGACGGGATATAAGTCACCGCTTCAGCGAAAAAACGTCGCCGCCCGCCGGCCCGTGGTGGAGGTCGTGCTCGACACCTTGAACTCGGCGTATGGAGTGGAAGTGCTCAATGGCGTACTGGAACACGCGGCCGCGTCCGACGTCGAAGTCCTGCTCAACATCACCAGCCAGCAATCGGCGTCGACGCTAAGCCCCGAGCAGAGGGCGCAGCGGATTGTCGACGAAGGCCGGAGCGGCATGATCGTGGTGACCTCGGCGTTCAGTTCGGCCCAGCTGGATCCATTTCGACGGCGGCAGATACCTATCGTTGTCATCGACCCGCTGAACCCGCCACCGGGTGACGTGGTCAGCGTCGGCGCCAGCAACTGGGCCGGCGGCAAGGCTGCCACGGCCCACTTGCTGGATCTAGGACACCGCAGGATCGCCTACCTGGGTGGGCCGGAAGCCGCCGAGTGCAACCAGGCCCGGCTGCACGGTTACATGGCCGCATTGATGGCGAAAGGGGTGGCTGTCGAGGAGCGTTACATCCTGTCGGGACCCTTCCGCTCCGAGAACGGTGTGGCGGGAATGAAAACCCTGCTTCAACTCGAAGAGCGTCCAACGGCCATCTTTGCCGCAAGCGACAGTATTGCCTTGGGCGTGCTCGCCGAGGCGCGCCGTCAAAAGATCCGCATCCCCGAGGACATCAGCGTGGTGGGATTCGACGGAACCTACCAAGCGGAGGAATCGGTCCCTCCGCTGACCTCCGTGTCCCAGCCGCTGCAGGAAATGGGCCGCGCCGCCCTGCGATTCGTGCTCCGCCAAATGCGCGGTGACGCAGTGGACTCTCGACGGGTGGAGCTTGCCACGCACCTTGTGGTCCGCGAATCTACGGCGCCACCGGCGTAGGGAGCTCCCGCCCGACGCTGGAGAGAGTTCGCCCCCGAGGGTGTCCCGCCGCTGGATTATGGGTCTCGAGATTGTCGTAGACCGCAGGCTGGAACCGGATGGATCCCGCGCCGGGCGTTGCAATGCCTTGGTTCCAGATGCCGCTGAGCGAACCTGGACGGGAGTCCGGGTAGCGGACAAAAGCCCTGAACTGGCCGTGTGCGTCGAGGCGCTTCTTGGTCTTACGTACCTTTCTTACGTGGAACAATGCGAAAAGCCAGTAGACCAAGGTGTTCGTAAAAGTTCTGAACATGACGGTTGCAGGGTCGCTTGCATCAAAGGCCAGCCAAACAGAGGCTGCCAAGACGAAGACCAGAACGTAACCGAACGCGAAGGTCAGATACGGGTGCCCCCGGACCCACTTCTTCATGACGACCTTCCCAAGCGGAGGCGACTGGCACTCATCCGACCTGAGCCTGGTCCAAGGCCCTTTTTAGCCCGTCTATGTCGCCTACGTCGTAGAAGGCGACCGCCTGTCCCATGCCGAGGCTGAAAAAATCGAGCCCCGTATTCTGGTACATGCCCAAAAGGCCCATAAGGCCTTGATATCCGAACGTCACGCTTACATGCCGCCCATCCCTGGCCCGGTCCACCTTTGTGGGCATCCCGATGACTGGGGAATCGGATACTGACCTGTCCCCCGTGCAGACGATGGCTCGCGAATTGGTCAGGCCGTAGATCGTTGCTCTCTTCCGCCGCTTTTTGAAGATGAAACGACCGAAAATGAAGTAGAGGCCCACCAGAACAAAGGGAATGCCCCAGATGACAAACAGGGGCTGCCTGACTGTCGTAATAGCCGCAGCCTCCCAAAAGACCGCAAACCCTCCCCAGAGGACACTGAACGGCACAAGGAAGGCGTCAGCCGGAGTGAAGCGAACCCGCGGATCGGGTTGTCCCACCCACAACAACTGCTCACCTTGGCGGAGGAGGGGAAGGAGGCGGCTTCGTGGGTCGTTCATGCCGGAAGTCTTGCACAGCCCGCTCCCTACTGGAATGGGCGGCACTACCGAAACCTCGAGACCGAGATTCGCATGCATATCGGCGCCCGCAAGCCGATCCTTCACCGGGCACTGTGGCCGGCGGGGTTAATGCTGCGGGCTGCATCGGGCCCTGCTTTGATCCTTTACGCTTCTACCCATGGGGACTGAAACCGTGGGCGGCGTGGATGCGGGCATGGCCGGCGATCCTGAGATTTTGCCGCTGACGAAGGACCTGTGCCTTCTTTCCGATGGCCGTCCGTCCGGGAACGGGACAGCCTGGGTTGAATCGGGGCTGCGTCGTCGGTTCTTAAGACGCCTTTGGGTGGCCGGCGCGCTGGTGGCTGCCGCGGTCTTGCTTTGGGGAGCGGGTTTCTGGGTCATGACAAGGCCGTTTCATGAGGACTGGCCGCGGACCGGGGCAACTGTGGTCCGCACCCATGAGTTCAACGCAAAGGGGAAGCACTGCGAGGTCTACCTGAGTGTCGGCTCGGCGCCCGAGCCGCGCACCGTCATGTTCTCCGGTTACGCACCCTGCAGCCAACTCCCATCTCTCGGGGCAACTGTCACGGTCAGCACGGACCACTGGGACCCGAGTGCGGTCCGCATCATCGGCTATGACGATCCATTGTGGGGCGACATCGGCATGCCCGCTACTCTGCTAGTCCAGCCCATCCTCTGGGCTTGCGTGTACCTCCTGTTGCAGCTCGATGCACTTGTCGATGCCCGGGGTTCAGAAACGCGACCTGTTCGCGGACGTCACTTCCGGGAGCAAGGCCGCTATTGAGCGGCCCGGGATGAAGAAGCTCCTCGCGTATGTGGAGCCGGGTGACACCGTCGTCGTGTGGCGCGTGGGCCGGCTCGGCCGATCCTTGATCGATGTGTTGAACACGGTGAACCTTCTGCGGGAGCGCGGCGTGAATTTGAGGTCCATTTCGGACGGGATTGACCCCACAACAACGTCGGGCCGCCTGATGCTGAACATGCTCGGGACTTTGGCTGAGTATGAGCGGGGGTTGATCGTCGAACGGGTCAACGCGGGCATCGCCGCGGCGAGACAAGGCGGCCCGGCTCGTCGGCTGGAGCCGTGCGACGCCCTACCGCCACCGGCAGGCGGCCGAAGACCGCCGGTCATGAAGCATCGGCTGTCGGCCGAAGACCGTGCGGCACTGCTCCGGCAGCACCTCAATGACGGTGTTCCCCTCGCCAGGATCTCCGGTCAGGCCGGCATTCCCCTCCGCACGCTGCAACGGTGGCCGGCGGGATTCCGTGCCGGCGGATCGGTCGAGGCACTGGGCCGCCAGCCACGCTCGGACCGCGGGAGCCATTCGCTCCCGTCAGACATCATGGGCGCGATCGAAGGCCTCGCGCTCCGCCGGCCGGCGCCGACCAACGCGTTTACCACCGACGGATCGGCGCCGTCGCGCTCGACCGCGGCATTACCGCCCCCGGCTACTCGACGGTCCGTGCGGTCGTTGCCGCCATCGATCCCGGACTACGCGCCATCGCGCTCGAAGGCCACACCGCATACCGCGACCGGTTCGAGCTGGTCTAACGGCGCACCGCCAGCCGCGCTAACGAGCAGTGGCAATGCGACCACACCGAGCTGGACATTGAGATTGTCGACGCCGCAGCCCCACGATATCGACAGGCTTTTCAACTTTCCCTGCGTAAATCCAGCTACCGCTTTTAACAATGACCACAGGCCTAGCATGCGGGAAGTCCAATGGTTGGCTAGCGAGTCAACTCTGAGGAGAGGCGGGGGCGCCCGGAAGCGGATCCTCTTGCGGACACATAAACCGTCCGTTGAGCCACCTCCGTACGGGCTTCGGGCTGAGCGACAGTGGGCGCTTTAGTGTCTTGTCGTTCTAAACCTCTTCGGGCCAAGCTTCGGTGTACACGGCAAAAGACTCGAGCAGCTCTTCGTCAACAAGCAGCTGGGATCTGCTCTGTGCCCCGAGTTTGAGAGAGGTTGCACCAGCAAGGGATTGGGCCAGGGAGATGAACGCGGTTAGTGAACGCAGAACGTAGGGGCTGTCACTGTCGACGTAGAAGACAACGTCGGCGTTTTTAGCCAGAGGCGAGGCAGGGTTATCGGTTAGCGCTATGATCTTGAGTCCCCGCCGGTGGGCCTCGTGAGCTGCGTTGACGGTGGCACGGGTGTACCGCCTTATGGAGATAGCCACAAAAACGTCGCCAGCATTAAATTCACGCAGGTAATCAACTAAACCAGCTGCGGGGGGATCGACGTGTTGGACTCGGTTTCGGACCATATGGAGCAGATAGGACAGCAATTCGGCTACAGCCCTGCACTTGCGCAGACCCATGACATAAACGGATGGCGCCTCGGCCAAGAGCGTTACAGCGAGTTCCCAATCGGCAGGGTCAATTCGTCCAAAGGTTTCGGCGATATTACGCTGCTCGAGTTGGGTGGCTTTTGCCAGGACGTTTACGTCGGGGGTATCAGACTTCGCGCCTGCATCCTTCAGAGCTGCGTCGAAGCGCTGGACCAGATGGGCTTGCCCTGAGACATATTCCCTGCATAGCCTGATCAGCGCTGGGTAGCCCTCCAAGCCCAGCCCTTTGGCAAAGCGCACGAGTGAGGATTCGTGGACGTCTGCCGCACGCGCGTTTTCGGCAAGGGTGCGCATGGCAGTGCCTTCGGGGTCGGTAAGCACCATGCGCGCGATGCGCCCCTGACCGGGGGCGAAACCGGCGAGTCCTTCCTGAAGGCGATCGCGCAGTCCAGAATAGGTTTTGGGCCAGGGGGCATCATTCATGTGTTCAACCTATCTGTTCAGACCTCTGTTCCGGATGAGGCCGTTAAGCCCGTCGCGCAGGAAGACGAGGGACTCGGCTATCCAAGGAAGTGAGGTTGGATCGTCGCTCTTCAGGCTCTGCCAGCGTTGTTCCTCTGTTGTGCCGTAAAGAAGACTGGTGGCGACACGGAGCCGGAGTGCCTGTTCAGGTTCCCCGAAGGCCGAACCGGGCAGGACACCGATTCCGAAGCGCTCAAGAAGGACTGATGCAAGGTCGCCGCTGGTATGGATTTCTTGAGCCGACAGATGGTCGCGAAGGGATTCGAAGTCGGGGTAGAGGTAGAAGCCAGCTGTGGGCGGCCGGCAGATCGCGCCGACCGCCACAAATTCGTCGTGAACTGCCTTGGCCACGCGGGCGTGTAGCTGTTTTGTCAGGGAAATGTGCTCGAGGACTTCTTTGGGATCCGATAGCACGTACGCGGCGACAGCCTGCATTGGCGCTGCCAAGGCCGACCAGATCTCGCTGGCCACGCCGACTAACCTGTCCATCAGGTCCCGTCCCCATTCGTTATCAGGCACCCGCGCGAACCCGATGCGCCAGCCACCGAGTGCCATGGATTTGCTGAGCCCGGAAGTAATCACGGTTTGTTCGGGATAATAGGTCAGCGCACTGGGAGCTGCGCCTTCGTGTACGACTTCGGCATAGATCTCGTCCGAAATGACAGCTAGCCCGTATTCCCGAGCGATCTCGGCTACCGCTTTGACATCTTGCTCGGTCGCAACCGTGCCGGTGGGGTTGTCAGGAACGGTCAGCAGCAAGATCCCGGGGTTTTGACCATTCGCTATGGCGGTGTTCAGCGCGTCCCGCAACAAGCCCGGTGACGGGACGCCGCCGGCGTTTTCACCCACGGGAACCCGGATAAGGCCCTTACCCAGGAGGTCAGCCTGTGCGGCGTAGCTCACCCAGGCTGGCTGAGGAATTACCAGGTCTCCCTCCAGAGCTGCAATCAGTGCAAAGAGCAACGGCTTAGACCCTGGTGCGAAAATGATCTGATGAGCTTGAGTTTCCGCTTCCCGCCGGGAGAACCAGCTGGCAGCGGCATCGCGGGCGTTCTGGGAGCCAACAACCGGCCCATAGCCATTGAGTGGTGCTGCTTCGCGAAGTACGTCCAGGACGAAAGTGGGAACGGGCAGACCCGCCTCGCCGAATCCCAGATGCAGGACTTTTTCACCTGTTGCCGTCTTGGAGCGAATGGTTTCATTGATGGCCAACGTGGCCGAATGCATCGTCATTGGGTGCTCTCTACTGTTGGAGTATTGATCTAGGAAACGTGCCTGAGGAATTCACGTAGACGCGGGTTTTCCGGATTGGCGAGGACCTTTCGCGGATCATCGTCGACTACTATGTGTCCGCCTTCCATGAAGATCAGGCGTGTTCCGACTTCGCGGGCGAAGGACATTTCGTGAGTGACAACAACCATCGTCATGCCCTCGAGTGCCAGGTCTTGCATGACCTTGAGAACTTCCTGGCGGAGTTCGGGGTCCAATGCTGATGTTGGTTCATCAAAAAGCATGACTTTTGGTTTCACTGCCAATGACCTGGCGATCGCGACGCGCTGTTGCTGGCCACCCGAGAGTTGGCTTGGCAAATGGTCGGCTCGATCAGCCAGCCCCACCTTCCGTAGAAGCTGCTCGGCCTGTCCTTGGGCTGCGGCGCGGGAAGCGCCGCGAACCTTGCGGGGGCCGAAGGCTACGTTTTCCAGGGCCGTCAGCTGCGGGAAGAGGTTGAACTGTTGGAAAACCATTCCGGCTTCCTGGCGGATCAATCGCATCTGTGCCGGCGAGGATTTCACACTGATTCCGTCGACCACCAGGTCACCCGAATCGATGCCTTCCAGGGCGTTGATGCAGCGCAACAGGGTGGATTTTCCTGAGCCGGAGGGGCCTATAACCACCACGACTTCACCGGCCTCTATAGACAAATCCACATTGTCCAGGACGGTCAGGGCACCGAAGGTCTTCGTGACTTTGTTGAATTCGACGATACTCACAGGATTTTCGCCCTCCGCTCGGTGAAGCGCAGTGCCGCGCTAAGAAACCCAGTCATGATCAGATAGAGCACGGCCACGGCCGCCCAGACCTCCACGGCTTTAAAATTGGTTGCCATAATTTCCTGACCGGTGCGGGTGAGTTCTCCGACGCCGATAACGATGAACAGAGAGGTGTCCTTGAGGCTAACGATGCATTGATTGCCAAGGGGCGGAATCAGTCTTCTGAAGGCGACAGGGCCCAGCACGAAGACGAGAACCTTCCACATTGGTAGCCCCATGGCCAGACCGGCCTCCTTCAACCCATTGGGGACCGAGAGGAAAGCGCCCCGAACGATCTCTGCGATGTAGGCACTCGCGTTGATGATGATGGCAGTGAATGCTGCTGTCATCGGATCAACGCGCAGTCCGATGAGCAGCGGCAGTGCGAAGTAGATGAACATCACCTGTACCACGATGGGCGTGCCGCGGATGGCTTCCACGTAGGCAAATGCAAGTGCGTTCACAAATTTAGGCGCATAGGCGCGCAACAGACCGATGAAGAGGCCGAGCGTTAAACCGCCCAACAAACCACCGGCGGTTATGTACAGTGTGACCCCTGCTCCCCGAAGCAGCTCGGGCATCACCCCGATGATCACTGTCCAGTCGAATTGCAATGAAACTCCGATCTGCGTGGGTGCCATTGCTAGGCCACCCACCGGTTGATGTACGAACGGCGCCTTACTTGGTGGGCGGGTTTGTGCCAAACCACTTTTCGTAGATCTTGTTGTACCGACCGTCGGCCTTGATCTTGGCCAGTGCCTCGTTCACGGGCGTGACGAGTTCGCTTCCTTTGGGAAAGGCGATTCCATACTCCTGTGCCATCTGCTGCTCGCCGACAGCCTTAACTTTTCCTCCGCCGTTCTGCTTTATGTAGTAGAGGACATTAGGCGTATCGTGCATGGCGGCATCCACGCGCCCCGCCTGAAGTTCCAGGTAAGCGTTGTCGATGTTTGGGAACAATCGCAGTTGCGTGTCAGGGAGGTTCTTCTTGGCCCACTCGTAAGCGGACGTGCCGGTCTTCATGGCAACGGTTTTGCCCTTCAGATCCTCGACTCCGGTGATATTGCTGTCGTTGGGCACCATGAGCGTGAAGCCGCTGTCGTAGTAACCATTTGAGAAAGCGATAGCTTGCTTGCGTTCTTCCGTGATGGTGATTCCTGCCAGAGCCACATCTACCTGACGCGTCTGGAGCGCGGGCAGAATGCCGTTGAAGTCCATGGGTTGGAGCTTGAACTCGCGCCCCATGTCTTTTGCAACTTCAGTCCAAAGGTCTATGTCGAAACCGACGTAGTTGTCGCCTTCTTTGAACTCGAACGGAACAAAGGCCGTGTCCGTCGCGACCGTAAGCGGTGGAGCGGCTTTGGAGGCCTCCGAGTTACCTCCGCATCCAGTCAGGGCCAGGGCAGCCGAGGCCAGGATGCTGATCGCGGCCAGCAGTTTCTTGGTGCGCTTTGTAGATCGCATAGTGTCCTCCAGGACAGCGTGGGTTTTCCCGGATGCGAGACATCCGATGGCTGATACAACTACAATTGCCTACATACGAAAGCATGCAATTTCAGTTGCGTTTCGTCAATGTAAATTTTGTCTCGGAAGTGCCGTAGGGAAGTGGCGTGTTATGCAAACTCTCATCAAGGACGCCAAGTTGTCGGGGCTCCGCTGGTTAACGTTTCGGGGGGAACGGCGAGCCGTTTTCAACGATCTGGGACGCTTGTTCGCGGTAGAGATACGCTCCGTGCAAGACGCAATGCCGGAACGACTAGGGCTCCTCAAGTGGAGGGAATCCAGAAATGGGATCCGCCGGTACAAACATCTGCTGTCAGTCGCAGAACAGACCTACCCGGACGTGCTTGCCGAACTTGAATCGATGGCGCAGGGCGCCGGCCTTGATCCGGACTACCTGTTCCTGGCGAACATCCGTGGGGATATTGGATCCTACGACGGAACCGGCTGCACCGACTTGGTCTGGAGCCGCGAGAGATCCTTCGTAGCCCACAACGAAGACGCCGCTCCGGCCGTCGGGGCAGACCTCATGTTCTTGAGCCTGCATATTGAGGGCGAGCAGCCAGTGGCCGTGCAATGGTACCCCGGCTTCATCCCCTCCAACGCTTTCGCGGCCACCGCCGGAAACCTCGTGTGGGGAATAAACCACCTACCCATCTCGGCACCAGGCCCCGGCGCAGGCCGCCACTTTGCTGCCCGCCAGCTTCAACAAGCCCAATCACTCGAAGAAGCCATCGATCTCCTGCGGACACATCCCATCGCAGGGGGGTTTAGCTTCAACATCGGAGAGCTCAAAACGGGAAACGTCGCCGTCATTGAAAGCGCGGCAGGGCAGATCGCTGTCCACCGGCTCGACGCTGAACAGCCTTTCGCTTGGCACACGAACCATCTACGCAGCCTCCCTCAACGCCTCTCAGCAGGTACCAAAAACGAGGAACCCCACGGCGCCACCGCCCAACTCGGGCACATCAGCGAGAGCCTGGCCCGAGGTGATTTCCTGGCCTCCGTCCGGCTCCCCGTTGATGAACCCGGAACCGACTGGTTCCTTAAACTCCTTACTGGCAAAGAACTGCCCGAGGGAGTCCTACGGACGGCCCGAAATGAGGACCCGCTGGCGACCCTGTGCACAACAATTACCGACCTGGATGCTGGCACCATTCTTGTGAAGGGAGTCGGGGCTGAACCCGAAACCATCGCCGTCGAGGACCTCATCGCAGGAGTCGGCTGAGTCTGGCCGCGGGCATCATCATTCGCGCGATGATCGTGGCGGAGATGATGTGAATCAGAGTGCCGTTGATCAGTCATCAGAGGACTAAACGTGCTGGGGCAGCTGCACTTCGAGGCTGTACGGGTGTGGCGTGCCGTGCTTACCCATGGCGGTCCTCTCCCAAGGGGGCGTGCACGACGCGCTGTGGCCGCGGGCATTGAGGACGAGAAATCACCGACCACATCGATCCCCGCATAGTCGTTCGGACGCGCCTGGAACCGTCGTCCGTGCCGTTCCGTTGGTAAAGCCTATGCGCTTCATGCTTACGTCAGCTCTTGCGGAGTCGCGAATGGTGCCTCAGCGCAGGAGGTCGCGTCTGCGGGGGTGGATCTCGACGTAGTAGATCGAGCCCGCGGCCGGGGCGAGGCGCCGGTGTGTCCGGTGACGGACTGGCCGGTATTCATGGCCGAAAGGGTCCCGCACCGTGGCCTGTTCAAGGTGCTCCAGCCCCGCGAGCAGCCCATCGACGTCCCTCAGCGTCGCCGGGTGTGTTTCTTCCCCGACGACCTCCAGCACCCACCGCGTCCCATTGGAACTGCTGGCGCATTCGAGGGTAAGGGTTTCAAACAATTCGGCCACGAGGGCCTCGCGGGTTGCCGGGAAGAAACGCTGCAGTCGATGTGCCTGCAGGTTCCGGTGCCGGTTGTTCTTCCATGCCTGGCGGAGCCAGTTGAATTCCACAGGCCCGAACGATGGGCCAAGGCACAGGTTCCTGTTTTTATCCAGGGTGAGGCGGCAGTTGTTGCCTTCCCGGTCAAGGATGCAAGCTGCTTCGTCCACGTACTCGAGGTCTTCCAGCATCGCGCCCTCGGACGGGTAATACGTGAACTCGCCGACGTCATCGACCACGACGTAATCTTTCGGGCGCGTGCCCGGGACCTTGGCATCGGGCACCGTTCCCTTGGTCAGGGCAATGCGCTTCATCGTGAATTCATCTCCTGTGGAGGACCGTTCATAGCCCGGATGGCTGTGGATTCCTCCCTTTGATCAGATCACCGAACACAGCGCTCTCCCGGATCTTAATGGGATCCATATGCCGGCAGGCGTAGATTTAGCGCTCTCTTAACAGCAGGCGTAAGTTACCGGGCAGGTCTCAGGCCCTGACAGCAACGCTGCCAGGGCACCTTGCCCTTCAGGTCAAGCCGCCCTCAGCCGACGTGGACCCACGGGCGTCGGCTGACATCGGGTTCGGCTTCACGCAGGACTTCCCGGGTGACCGGGGCGATCTCTCCTTCGCCGAGGAACAGGAAGCGAAGGAGATTGATGACCGGGTTGCCTTCGGTCCAGCGGAAGTAGATGTGGGGCATGAGGCCGGTCACGTCGCGGATGTGCAGCAGCACCGAGGCAATGGTGTTCGGGACCACGGGTCCGTGGACTTCGAGGATCTGGTGTCCGTGCCGGACCACGCCGTGGACTTCGAGTGCGGTCTCGAAATCCGAGGAATCATCCACAATCACTTCCAGGAAGAGCGCCTGGTAATCCACGGGAATGTGGCTGACTTCGATGGCCGAGGTGAGTTTGTCCCGGTAGGCCTCCGCGGTGAGGCGGAGGGGTTCGTGGGCGATGAGCGCAATCGGGCCGCTCAGGTTGGTGGACATGAACTCGAGCGCTTGGCGGTCCAGATGGACGTGGGTGGCGTGGAGTTCAAAGGAGCGCCGGATCCTGGAAAGCAGGGAGATCACGATGATTCCCACGATAAAGATCGCGGCGATCCGGATGCCTTCGGGACGTTCGAAGATGTTGGCAATTGTTGTGTAGATGAAGACGAGGGCGATGATGCCGAATCCGGCAGTGCGCTTGCGCTGCCTCAAGCGGCGCGCGGAGAGGGTCACCGCCACGGCTGCCGATGTCATCAGCACCAACACGCCGGTGGCATACGCGCCGCCCTGGGCATCGACGTCGGCGTTGAAAAGGAAGGTGATCAGGAACCCGATGAGGGTGAACACCAACACCAGCGGGCGCACTGCCCGGGCCCACCCCGGTGCCATTCCGTATCGCGGCAGGTACCGCGGGACCAGGTTCAGGAGCCCGGCCATGGCGGAGGCGCCTGCGAACCACAGGATGGCGATGGTACTTAGGTCGTAGACCGTGCCGAACCCCACGCCGAGATATTGGTGCGCCAAAAACGCCAGGGCGCGTCCATTGGCTTGGCCGCCGGGCTGGAATTCCTGATCCGGAATCAGCACAACGGTGGTGAAGCTGGTAGCGATCAGGAATGAGCTCATGATGACTGCTGCCGTGGTCAGGAGGCGGCGGGTTCCCTTGATCCGTCCGGCAGGGTTTTCCTCGGTGTCCGAGGCACGTCCACGGATCTGGGGCATCACGGCGACTCCGGTCTCAAAACCGGACAGGCCCAGGGCGAGTTTGGGAAAAACGAGTAACGCAATGCCGATCACCATGAACGGGTTTCCGTGCGAAGTCGACAGCGCATGCCACCAGTCGCCCACTGCGACCGGATGGGCGAACACTTCCACAAACGTTGAGAACACGACGACGACGTTGAGGCCCAGATAGACGAAGACGAGGACGACCGCCACGCCGATGGCTTCCTTGAATCCGCGCAGGAATACTGCTGCCAGCAGGGCCAGGAGGAACAACGTCACCAGGATGTTCTGCCCTTGCAGCCAGCCCGGGGCGAGCGGATTCTGGATCGCGTGGGCCGTGGCATCGGCAGCAGAGAGGGTCATGGTGATCATGAAGTCCGTTGCTGCGAACCCGAGGAGGACGAGGACGAGGAGCTTCCCTCCCCAGCGTGGCAAGAGGCGCTCCAGCATGGCGATGGATCCCTCGCCGCGGTGGCTTTCTCCCGCGACGCGGTGGTACACAGGCAGGGCGCCCAACAGGGTCACGGCCACCAGCACGATGGTGGCCAAGGGGGAGATCACCCCCGCGGCCAAGGCGGCGATGGCCGGCTGGTAGCCGAGCGTGGAGAAATAGTCGACGCCGGTGAGGCACATGACCTGCCACCACGAATGCTTCTTCAGATGGGAATCGCCCACCGCACCTGGGCCTTGGTGCGATCCTTTGGAGTCCTGCAGTCCGAACAGCAACCATGTCCGCAAGGAAGACATACCACTGGGCCGTGGGGCTGAAGGATCAGCCGGGGGCCTGCTCAAGGTAGTCATGGTGTCCTTTCCGCGCGACGCGCAGGCACCGCGATCATTGCTGAAGATAGCACCGACTACAGGTGTTTTCGCTGGTTGAGGGCGATCTTGATGAATCCTTAACGTCGATGTCCCGGGAGCCGCGTCGCACCTGTTAAGAAGCCGTCAAGATTCGGCCTTGCCGTGTTAAGGAACCATCAGGAACCGATTTTCGCGGCCTGCCAAGGAGTTGACTGACATCAGCCCCGCAAACGGGGCGCGGATGAAAGGACGTTCCAGTGGCCGACGTGGCTGTTGTGGGGATCTTCGTGGTGTCCATGGGGATCGTAATGTGGATTGCCCACCTTCTGGGCAAAATCGTCGACGGCGATGGACCGGTGAACGGGCAGTGAGCGCGGACGCCGTGATGTGGTTGGTCCTGTTCGTTGCAGGCCTGAGTTTGTTCGGCTACTTGCTGGCCGTCTTGATCCACCCGGAAAGGTGGTGATTCCGGATGGCTTTCAGCATTGCCTCTTTCGTCACCCAAGTCGCTATCTTGCTACTGCTGTTGGTTTTGTCGCACAAGCCGCTGGGCGTTTACCTCGCCAGGGTATTCGAGGGCAAGAAGTCAACCCGGGTGGAACGGCTGTTCTACCGGTTGTCCGGGGTGGACCGAAATACCGAACAGAGCTGGTCCATCTACCTGCGCAGCGTGCTGGTCTTCTCCGCCGTGTCCATCCTGGTGGTGTTCCTGCTCCAGCGGCTCCAAGGCGTGCTGCCCGGGAGCAATTCCCTGCCCGGCGTAGATCCTTGGACGGCCATGAACACGGCCATCTCCTTTGCCACGAACACCAACTGGCAGACGTACGTCCCCGAAGCCACCATGGGTATCTTCGTGCAGATGTGTCTGCTGGCCGTGCAGAACTTCCTCTCCGCCGCCGTCGGAATCGTAGTGGTGGTCGCCCTGATCCGCGGCATCGCGCGGACCCGGACGGACAGGTTGGGAAACTTCTGGGTGGATCTGGCCCGCACCTCGTTCCGGGTGCTGCTCCCGATGGCGACCCTTGTGGCCGTTGTGATGGTGATCGGCGGCGTGGTCCAGAACTTCTGGTCCACCGACGTCGTGAACCAGGCAACGGGTGTCACCCAGACGATCCCCGGAGGTCCGGTCGCTTCCCAGGAAGCCATCAAGGAACTGGGAACCAACGGCGGTGGCTTTTTCAACGCCAACTCTGCCCACCCGTTCGAGAATCCGAACGTCTTCATCAGCATGTTCGAAGTCTTCCTGCTCCTGCTCATCCCCTTTGCTCTGCCATATGCATACGGCCGCATGGTGGGAGACCAGCGGCAGGGGTACACGGTGGCCGGGGTCATGGGCACGCTCTGGCTGACATCCACGGCACTGATGGGTTGGGCCGTTGCCTCTGCGCAGGGAACGGCAACCGCTGTGGCAGGAGGTCTGGGGGAAGGATTTGAACAGCGGCTGGGACCGGCCACGAGTTCCATCTTTGCCACGGCCACCACCCTGACATCCACCGGTGCGGTCAACGTCGCGCACGATTCCCTCCCGCCCCTGGCCGGCGGTGTCGCCATGGTGAACATGATGCTCGGCGAAGTGGCCCCCGGCGGCACGGGGTCGGGCCTTTATGGCCTGCTCATCCTCGCGATCGTCTCCGTGTTCATCGCCGGGCTCATGGTGGGCCGCACTCCCGAATTCCTGGGCAAGAAGATCGGACCGCGGGAAATGAAGCTCGCGGCCATGTACATCCTCGTGACGCCCACCTTGGTGCTTGCCCTGGCCGGCATCACCGTCCTGCTTCCGGACGCCGTGGCCAACGCGCCGGCCTCCGGACCGCACCAATTCAGCGAAGTGCTCTACGCCTTCACCTCCGGAGCCAACAACAACGGCTCGGCCTTCGGCGGGATCACCACCTCCGGACCATATCTGTCGGTGATGATGAGCCTCGCCATGCTGCTGGGCCGCTATCTGCCTATCGTGCTGGTGCTCGCCTTGGCGGGTTCCCTGGCGAAACAACCCAAGATCCCGGCGTCGTCCGGCACCGTCCCGACCCACGGCTGGCTCTTCGGTTCCCTCTTGCTCGGCGTCACCGTGATCATGACCGCCTTGAGCTACTTCCCTGCCCTCTCCTTGGGCCCCCTCGCAGAAGGACTCCTCAAATGACAAAGTCCGGCACGGCAACTACCAAGCCCAACACGGCATTAGCCTCGGACACCGCCGCCCAGACCTACGCGGACGGCAATCCTCTGGGCACTCCAGGGGAGCACAAACACCACACCAAGGCACCGGCCAAACTGGACCTTGCCAGCATCCGCTCTGCCCTGCCAGTCGCAGTACGGAAGCTGGGGCCGCGCCAGATGATCCACTCGCCGGTGATGTTCACCGTGCTGGTGGGGGCGGCTCTCTGCACAGCCATCTGCATCCTCAAACCAGCCGTGTTCGGCATCTCGGTGACAATCTGGCTTTGGCTGACGGTGCTCTTCGGTACCTTGTCCGAAGCCATCGCAGAGGGCCGGGGCAAGGCCCAGGCAGACAGCCTCCGGGCCAGCAGGAAAGGTGTCGTAGCCCGGCTTCGGCTCGCCGATGGCACCCTGAAGGAAGTACCGGGAACGGAACTCCGGAAGAACGACGTCGTCATTTGCGAAGCCGGGGACGTCATCCCCTCCGATGGAGAGATCATCGAAGGCCTGGCAAGCGTGGACGAATCCACCATCACCGGTGAATCGGCGCCTGTCATCCGTGAATCCGGCGGCGACCGCTCCTCGGTGACCGGCGGCACCAAGGTCCTTTCGGACCGCATCGCCGTTCGCATCACGGCTGAGGCGGGCGAAACGTTCATCGACAGGATGATCAAGCTCGTGGAAGGCGCCGTTCGGCAAAAGACCCCCAACGAAATCGCCCTCCACGTCCTCCTTGTCTCGCTCACCATCGTGTTCCTGGCGGTCACCATGAGTTTGGCGCCGTTCGCTTCCCTGCCGGGTGCAACGCCTTCGCCGATCGTGCTGGTGGCGCTGCTGGTCTGCCTCATCCCCACGACCATCGGGGCGCTCGTGCCGGCCATCGGCATCGCAGGCATGGACCGCTTGGTGCAGCACAATGTCCTGGCTACGTCCGGCCGCGCCGTGGAAACCGCGGGAGACATCACGACGCTCCTGCTCGACAAGACCGGCACCATCACCTACGGCAACCGCCGTGCGGTCAACTTCTTCCCCGCCCACGACGTCGACCGGACCGAACTCATCGAAGCAGCCCGGCTTTCCAGCCTGGCCGACGAAACGCCCGAGGGACGCTCGATCGTGGAACTCGCGGCGGAAAAAGGCGTCAGCGGCCCGGACCTGGCTGCCCTCCTGAAGGGCTCGGAGGACTTTGCCGTTGTGGAGTTCAGCGCCAGCACCCGCATGAGCGGACTGGATCTCGATGGGCGGCAGATCCGCAAAGGCGCCGCAGCCGCCGTCGCGAAGTTCGTCGCCGACGCCGGCGGCCAGACGCCCACCGAGGTCGACCGCAAGGTGCAGGAGATCTCGGCCCAGGGCGGCACCCCGCTGTTGGTG
The DNA here is from genome assembly GCF_040686575.1 of Arthrobacter sp. NPDC080073. Taxonomy (NCBI): domain Bacteria; kingdom Bacillati; phylum Actinomycetota; class Actinomycetes; order Micrococcales; family Micrococcaceae; genus Arthrobacter; species Arthrobacter sp. NPDC080073. The sequence continues at coordinate 139,049 of NZ_JBFBKR010000006.1, read as the reverse complement.
GCCGGCGTCGGGAACGACGGCGGAGCCCGCGTCCTGGGGACTATCCACCTCGCCGATGTGGTCAAGCCGGGCATGCACGCCCGATTCGCCGAACTGCGGAAGATGGGCATCCGGACGGTGATGATCACGGGGGACAATCCCATCACGGCCAAGGCGATCGCCGCCGAAGCCGGGGTGGATCACTTCGTTGCCGAGGCCACCCCGGAAGACAAGATGGCCGTCATTAAGGAAGAGCAGGCCGAAGGGCGGCTGGTGGCCATGACCGGCGACGGCACCAACGATGCCCCCGCGCTGGCAGCGGCGGATGTCGGCGTCGCCATGAACTCGGGCACGCCGGCCGCCAAGGAAGCTGCCAATATGGTGGACCTGGACTCGGATCCCACCAAGCTCATCAACATCGTGGGCATCGGCAAACAGCTGCTCATCACCCGCGGCGCCCTGACCACGTTCTCGGTGGCGAACGACGTCGCAAAGTACTTCGCGATCGTCCCGGCCCTGTTCACCTCGGTGTTTCCGGGGCTCGGGCTCTTGAACATCATGGGCCTGGCCTCGCCTTCCTCGGCCATCCTGTCCGCGGTGATCTTCAACGCCTTGATCATCATCGCCTTGGTTCCGCTCGCCCTGCGCGGCGTCAAATACCGTGCCGTCTCGGCGAACCAAGCCCTGGCCCGGAACCTGGCGATCTACGGCCTGGGCGGTCTCATAGCGCCTTTCATCGGGATCAAGCTCATCGACCTGCTCATTTCCCTCATCCCCGGCATCAGCTAGGAGTCCATCATGAATACCCTTCCCGGATATCTTCGGCAAGCAGGAACCGCCCTGCGGTTCCTGCTCCTGGCCACCGTGGTCCTTGGATTGATCTACCCGCTGGTGGTTTTCGGTATCGGCCAGGCCGTTGCGCCCTTCCAAGCCAATGGCTCCATCGTGAAAGACGCGGCGGGCAAGCCCGTCGCTTCCGCCCTGATTGCCCAAGTCTCTGCCGACAACGCCGGCACCCAGAATCCGCAGTGGTTCCACGCCCGCCCCTCGGCAGCCAAGTGGGACCCGGGCGCGTCCACCGCCAGCAACCTGGGCCCCAACGATCCGAAGCTGCTCGACGCCGTCAAAGCCAACCGTGCTGCCATCGCCGCCGAAGAGGGAGTCAAGGAATCGGACGTACCGGCCGACGCCGTGACGGCGAGCGGTTCCGGGCTGGACCCGCAGATCTCGGTAGCGTATGCCCGCCTCCAGGTGCCCAGGGTGGCCAAGGCACACGGGCTGAGTCCTGAGACGGTGCAGGCCATGGTGGACCGGCGCACCGTCACCGGACTTGAAGCCTTCCTGGGGCAGCCGTCCGTCAACGTCACGGAGCTGAACCTGGACGTAGCCGCAGCGGCGCCGGCCTCAGCGGCGCCGGCCAAGTGAGGGAAGCCCGGGCCAGGATCCGCGGGAGCAACCGCCGCGTTCAACAAGTGAAAGAATGACCACATGGCACGGGCAACGCTGCGCATTTTCCTCGGGGCAGCCCCGGGGGTAGGGAAGACCTACGCCATGCTCGAAGAAGCCCACCGGCTGCGCGGGCGTGGCGAAGACGTGGTGGTGGCTTTCGCCATGGATCACGGGCGCAGCGACACCCGTGCCTTGATGGACGGCTTGGAAGTCATCCCACCGCGCAGCATCGCGTACCGGGACACCGCGTTCGAGGAGATGGACCTCGACGCGGTCCTGGCACGCAAGCCGCGCACCGCCGTCGTCGATGAATACGCCCACTCGAATGTCCCCGGAAGCCGTAATCCCAAGCGCTGGCAAGACGTTGAGGAACTACTCGACGCCGGCATCAACGTCCTCTCCACCGTCAACGTGCAGCACCTGGCTTCCCTTGGCGACGTCGTCAGCGCCATCACGGATGTCCGGCAGGCGGAGACAGTGCCCGACGACGTGGTGCGGCGGGCCGATCAAATCCACCTCGTGGACATCTCGCCGGAGCTGTTGCGGCAACGGCTGGGCGACGGCAAGATCTATTCGGCCGACAAGATCGACGCCGCGCTGTCCAACTATTTCCGGATGGGCAACCTGACGGCACTGCGGGAACTGGCACTGCTGTGGCTGGCTGACCGGGTGGACGAAGGGCTCGCGAAATACCGTTCGGAACAGGGGATCGAGGCGAGCTGGCCCGCCCGCGAACGCATAGTCGTTGGCCTCACCGGAGGCCCCGAAGGCGAAGTCCTCGTCCGCCGGGCCGCCCGGATCCTCAAGCGCGTCAACGGCGGCGACTTGCTCGCGGTGCACGTCCGCGCCGCCGACGGTGTGGCCTCGGAATCTCCGCAGGCGCTGGAAGCCCAGCGCCTGTTGGTCCGGGATTTGGGCGGCAGCTACCACACCGTGGCAGGGGAGGACCCGGCGAAGGCCTTGCTTGACTTCGCCCGCAGCGTGAACGCGACGCAGATCGTCGTCGGGATTTCCCGACGCCGGAGCCTCGTCGCCAGGCTGACCGGGCGGGGGGTCGGCAACCGGGTGGTGCGTGACTCCGGCGATATTGACGTGCACATGGTTTCGCATCCCTTGGGTGGCCGGGGCGTCGACCGTCGGCGGCAGCGGGACCTTGGCCGCACCAGGGTGATCGTTGGATTTGCAATGGCGGTGGTCCTTCCGGTTCTTTTACAGCTCCTGTTGGCCGCGAGCCCTTCTCACAGCATTGCGACGGCGGTGCTCCTCCAGCTCACGGGCTCAGTTGCCGTGGCATTGGTCGGCGGGTTGTGGCCCGCCCTGCTCGGTGCACTGTGGAGCAGCCTGTTGGTGAACTTCTTCTCCATACCGCCCGTGGGAACCCTGACCATCAGCGACCCCGACAACATCCTTGCCTTGCTGGTCTTCGTGGGCGTTTCAGCCGCTGTGGCGGCCGTGGTGGACGTATCGGCCAGGCGCTCCAAAGAAGCAGCTCGTGCCCGGGCCGAGGCCACCACCCTGGGCGATCTCACGCGGGGGGCATCGAGCGCCGACGACACCGTGGAAGGACTCTTGAACCAGGCCCTCGACGTGTTCCAGATGCGCGGTGCGGCACTGTACAGAGCCGCGGGTTCCACCGGTGCCTCGGCCACCGGCGCGTCGGCCACCGGCTCGTCGGCCACCGGCTGGCGGCTCGTCGCGAAGGCCGGTGAGGCCGCACCCCTCCCTCCCGACGGCGGCGAAAACACCGAACAGATCGACGCCGGAACCCGGTTGGTCCTGTCCGGCCGGGTTCTGCCAGCCAGCGACCGCCGCTTGCTCAGCGCCTTCGGCGCGCACCTTTCCGCCCAGCTTGAGCGACGACAACTGGCCGCGAGCCGACGTGAGGTCAGGCGTTTGGCGGAGAGCAACTCCATGCGCACCTCCATCCTGCGCGCCGTCTCCCATGACTTGCGGACTCCGCTGGCCGGCATCAAACTGGCCGTGGGCGGCCTGCGGCAAAGCAACGTCCATTACACGCCCGAGGAAGAGCAGGAACTGCTGGCGACCATCGAAGAATGCTCGGACAGGCTAGACGTCCTCGTGGGGAACCTCCTGGACATGTCCCGCATTACCTCCGACTCGGTGAACGCCCTCATTCGCCCGGTGCGCTGGTACGAAGTGATCCCGGCCGCCCTTCATGGCGTACCGCCGGGACGGGTGCGCGTCGACCTGCCCGGAAACATGCCGGAGATAGACGCCGACGCCGTGATGCTGGAACGCGTCATTGCAAACATCGTGGAGAACGCCATTAAATACGCGCCGGATTCCGACGTTGTGCTGGTGGGAGCCGCGGGCGGCTTCAGTTCTTCGACCCTGGACGGGCGGCCGTCCGGAGAGCTGCGCATCATCGACCACGGCCAAGGAGTCCCCGCCGAAAGCGTGGTCAGGATGTTCCAGCCATTCCAGCGGCTCAACGACGTCCCTTCCACCACCGGGGTTGGCCTGGGGCTCGCCGTCGCCAAGGGATTCACGGAAGCGATGGGAGGCACCCTCACTGCGGAGGAGACTCCGGGCGGCGGCCTGACCATGGTCATCCGGCTTCCGCTGTCCACAGGGGTCGCGTTTCCGAACGAGGAAGCCCAGGCGCCCATGGAAGCGCAATCGGTTCTTTTAGAGCGTCGCCACGTGCCGCCGTCGGGCAGCTCAGATAGCGTCTCCGGGGAGGCAAGATGAGCAACGTCCTGGTGGTGGACGACGATCCCCATATCGTCAAGGCGCTGCGGATCACGCTCCAGGCCCACGGTTACACCGTAGCCACCGCGGCCGACGGCGAATCAGCCTTGCGCTCCGCAGCCCAGCACCCGGTGGGGGTCTTGATTCTCGATCTGGGCTTGCCGGACATCGACGGAACCACGGTCATCACCCGCTTGCGCGAGTGGAGCAGCGTGCCCATCCTGGTCCTTTCCGCGCGGCACGGCTCCGACGACAAGGTTGAAGCCCTGGACGCGGGCGCGGACGACTACATCACCAAGCCCTTCGGGCTCGACGAGCTGCTGGCGCGCCTCCGGGCGATCCTGCGGCGCACCGCAGATCCGGGCGAAGAAGCACCCGTGCTGGTAACTGAATCATTCACTGCGGACCTTGCCATGAGGCGGGTGACGCGCGACGGCGAAGACGTCCGGCTGACGCCTACGGAGTGGAGGATCCTGGATCTCTTCGTGCGCAATCCCGAGAAGCTGATCACCCAGCAGCAGCTCCTCAGCGAAGTCTGGGGCCCGGCCTACGCCAAGGAAGCCAACTATTTGCGCGTGTACATGGCGCAGCTCCGGCGGAAACTCGAACCGGAGCCCGGGAACCCGCGCCACCTGATCACCGAGGTCGGGATCGGGTACCGGTTCATGCCGTGAGCCTGGCTGCCAGGGCTGGAACGCCTTGATCTTCAAGCTCCATGGCCTCTCCGGCCCCGACGAGCCGCGCATACGCGCCGCCGGCATCACGGAGTTCGCCGGGCGTTCCGAACTCAACGAGGGCACCCCGGGCCAGCACTGCAAGCTGGTCAGCTTTCTCCACTGTGGAAAGCCGGTGGGCGATGGTGAGCGTAGTCCGGCCAACGGATAGCCGGTCGAGCGCCGCCTGGACCTGGGCCTCGGTAGCGTTGTCCAGGGCGGAGGTGGCCTCGTCGAGGACCAGAACTTTGGGGTTGCGCAGGATGGTCCGCGCAATGGCCAGGCGCTGCTGTTCTCCTCCGGAGAACCGGTGGCCACGGGCGCCGACCATAGTGTCCAAGCCGTCGGGCAGGCCCGCGATCAGGTCCGCGATCTGCGCGGAGGCCAGCGCGCTCCACAGGACTGCGTCGTCCGCGCCGGGCGCGGCCAGCAACAGGTTTTCCCGGATGGTGTCGTGAATCAAGTACGTCTCCTGGGACACGACACCCACGATTTTCGTCAGGTCCTCAGGGGCGATGTCGCGGACGTCAACCCCATCAATGGTGATCCGTCCCGCTGTGGCGTCATGTAAGCGGGGGAGCAGCGAGCCCAGCGTCGATTTCCCTGAGCCCGTGGGGCCCACGATTGCGGTGCTGGTGCCGGCCGGAAGTGTGAGGTCGATGCCGAGCAGGACATCAGTGCCGCCGTCGTACGCGAAACGGACGCCCTCGAAGCGGACCTCGCCGCGCACTGCGGCCGGGTCCAGGGCGACGGGCCGCTCCGGGGCCGTGATCTCGGGGGTCAGGTCCAGGTACTCAAAGATGCGGCTGAACAGGGCCATCGCGGTGACCCACTGGACGCCGAGGTCCAGCAGGCTCATGACGGGACGGAAGATGGCGGACTGCAGCGCGGTAAACGCCACGAGCGTGCCGATGGTCATGCCTCCGCTCGTGACTGGCAGTCCAGCTGCGAGGTAGATGAGCGCCGGAATGGCCGAGAAGATGATGCCCATCGTGGACATCCGCCAGCGGCCGGCCAATTGGGAACGCATCTCCAGGCCGATCAGCCGCCTGGAGCTTTCCGTGTAGCGGTGGGCGTCGCGCTTGGTGGTTCCGAGGGTTTTGGAGAGCCGGACGCCGGAGACCGACAGCCCTTCCTCGACCTGCGTGTTCATGGTGGCCAGTTCACTCTGGAGCGTGGACGTGATGTTGCGCCGGAGCAGGGCCACCCGGCGGGTGAACCAGACAGCCGGCGGGATCACTATCAGGGACAGGAGCGAGAGCCCGGGTGAAATGGCCACCATGGCGATGGCGGTGGCAATGGCCGTGGTCAGGTTGGATGCAACACCGGTCGCGGTGGAGGTGATGACCTGCTGCAGGCCGGAGATGTCGTTGTTCAACCGAGACTGCACCTCGCCGCTTCGGGTCCGGGTAAAGAATCCCAGTGATTGCCGCTGCAGGTGGGTGAACAAGCGCGTGCGCAACGTGTGCATGATCTTCTGGCCCATGCCCGTGGTCATCCAGGTCTGCAGCACGCCGATGAGTGCGGTTGCGGCTGCAACGGCGATCAACCCGGCGGCCAGCCACGCGAGAAGCGGAAGATCCTTGCCGGGCAGCGCGACGTCGATGATGTGGCGGACCAGGAACGGCTGGGCCAGGCCGATGATGCTCGACGCGCTGATGAGAAGCACGACGGCGGCAATGGTCATCTTGTGCGGTGTGAACAGCCGGGCGATCCGTTTGAGGCGCACGGGATGCTGCTTCAACTGCGTGCGGTCGGCGGGATTGAGGCGGGCGGGGCCGCGGCCGGGATTTCGGGCTCCAGCGCCCGGTCGATGGGGATTTTGGGTGAGGATGTTCTCCGTCATAAGCACCACCTCCAGTGGCGAGCGGGGCGCGGGAATCGCGCCCACTAATACAGAGGCTACCTCACTATGTGGTTGCAGGTCAAATTGCTAGACTGGCAGCATGCACTCACAGCCCTCTGATTCTTCCGACCTTGGAGATCTGTTCCATGCCGCTTTCCGAGGGCTGCGGCGGACCTGGGCCGAGCAGCTGTCGCCCTGGGAGTTGACGCCGCACCAATGGCGGGCGCTCATGACGCTGATGCGCCCGGCGCCGGGGGAGCCGATGCGGCTGAAAGACCTGGCGGAGCGGCTGCGCATTGCGCCGCGTTCGGCCACGGAAGTAGTGGACCAGCTTGAAGTCAAGGGCCTCGTCCGTCGCGATCCGGACCCCACGGACCGGCGGGCCACGCTTGTCGCCGCCACCCCGGCCGGACAGCAGCTCTACGCGAAGGTCGGCGCCGAACGGCGCGGCAAGTCCTCCGAGTATTTTGCCCGGCTCAGTGCAGAGGATCGCGCTGAGCTGGCCCGGATTCTGGGTCAGCTCAGGGATTGAAGCCAACGCCGCCTCTCTCCTAAGTTGCCGTGGAGTAGGTAGAGTCGAAGCCATGACTCGCCGGAAGGTTCCAGTTGCCCTCGTCGCGCTCCCTTTCGCGTTGTGCCTGATCGCACTTGCGCCAGCGCAGACTGCAGGGGCCGCATCCTGCGATTCGCAAGGCCTTTTGGGGGTGGTTGGCATGTGCTCTCCCGGCGGCGCCCCATCTCCCCGGCCGTCGGGCAAACCCACTCCGTCCGCCACGGCCATCCCACCGGTACAACCGCAACCCCAGCCGGATCCCGGCGTCGCGGTTCCTCCCGCTGGCGCTTCAACGACGGCACCGGCGCTGACTGCCGAACCGGCACGCACTCAGGTGGCGCCACCCGCTTCAACCGCCGCAGCAGTGCCTTCGCCGATCGTTTCCAGCCCGAGCCCCTCGGCGCAAAATTCAGCCTCGGCGGCCGCCGCAGCCCGGATCGACCCCGGCTCGCCCGCCCGGGGCGACCGTCCCCTCGATCCAACCGTCCCAGTGGCTGGAATCCTGGTGGCCTTCGGCGGAAGCCTGATTGCCGCGGGTGGAGTGGTGGGCCTTAAACGGTGTACCTCGCTCTGATGCTTTACCACCAGCGCGTGCTTCGCCGCTAGCGCACCTCGCGGTCACCCTGTCTTCCTCGGGGCAATCATTTGCGGGTCGTCTGGCTTGACGTCCTTTGACGTGCGGTTCTTGGGCCGGTGCGGCATGATCGGCTCGGACGCGAAGCGTCGCGGGCCGCTCCACATCGATGGCGGGGCGTCGATCGCGTAGGCGAGTGCGTATGCGACCTTTTCGTAGTTGACGCGCCAGCCCCTGAAGTGGGGCCACGCTTGTTCCGCCGTCACCTCAACCGGATAGTCGACGGTCCGCATGAGCTCCACGGCCGCTTGAAAGTCCTCGAAAGTCACATCGAGTTCGGAATCGGGGTCCGGGTCTTCCTCGACGGGGATACGAATGGCCCGCGCCACTTGGTTCAGGCAGGTGAACCCCATCCGAAGGACCAGCCGCGCCCGGGTGCTCGGGGCAGACCCCGGACTCAAGGAAAGCTGCAACGCGGCCGCGTCCATGACGCTGAGGAGGGAGTTGAGCCAGTTCGATTGCGGTGAAGGTGAACGGAACCATACCAACGTGAGGTAGGTGCTGTGTGATTCGGCTACGTCTGCAGCCCATCGCTCCCACCTTTGGTAAAGCTCGCTGAGTTCGCTGGTGCTGGTTTGAGCGGCCATGCCAAACCGCGTGCGCACCAGAAGCTCCGGCCCCCACGAGGGTGAGCCTGCCCTCGATACCAGGAGCGTTACCTCCGCTTCACGTCTATTGAAGGCTGCATAGAGCGTTGGCAAGTAACCGATCTGCAAAGCGATGACAATCAACCCGGTATAAGCGGCGACGTAAACCAGCACCGTGTTGCCGACATTCGTTGGGGCAGCGTAGCCAAGCGTGAACATTGCGGAGCCGGCCTCGCTTGCAGCTTGCCAATAGTCACCATCGACGAATGGAAGGAGCAGGAGGCTGAATGACAGATCGAACAGGATCACCCAAAAAAGCAGGCGGACGAACAGCGACATCGGAGACTGCCAGGCAAGGATCCGATCGCGTGCTTCGTAAGAGGTGACGGGTTTTGTGATGGCAATGAAGATTTTCGCAGTGACCCTGTGGGTCAGCCGTGAAAGGTTGCTGTGCAGCGGCCGGGGAACTATCAGCGTTCCGATCACACTCATCCAGTTCAGGAGCAACCCAACCAACCCGACTGAAAAACACGCCCACACGAATACTGTCAACAGACTCTTTCGACAATGTCGGACACAACTTCAGCTATCGTCCACCGGAAAGGACGAAGCAGGTGAGGCTCGTATCATTCATTCCATCCTCGGATCTTGTCAAGGGTGATGGCTTCCGCGACTAGCCCCTCCGCTCAACCGCCGCAAGAATGGCTTCCCCGAGCTCAATCGGCTTGGTCAACTGCGGCCAGTGCCCGGTGGGCAGATCCATGAATTCGACATCGTTGATGCGTGCGAGCTCGGCCACGAAGGGGTGGCCGGACTCGATCCATTCGCCCAGCAGGCTGGAGGGGAACTCGCACGCGATGATGGTGGCCGGAACATCGTATCGGCGCACATCGTGCAAGCGTTGTTTATCGGTGGCCACGTTCTTTGGTTCCGGGATGGCACGTGCGCGGAAGGCGGCCCGCAGTTCGTCAGTGAGGTCCACGAGGTCCTCACTTTCGAAAAGCTCCCATTGGGGCAAGGGCACGGAATCTCCCTCAACCGGCAATTCGTCGTTGATGACTCCGCCCTCGCCAAGGGGGCCGCTGTCCACATACACCGCCCGGACCACGCGATCCGGGCGGGCGTCGACAGCGCCGTGGATGATGGCCCCGCCGCCGGAGTGGCCGACCAGTACAACGGGATTGCCAACAGCGTCGACAGCCGCCACCACGGCGTCGATGTGATCCCTGAGGCCGATGCCGGACCTCGGGGCGTCAACCGCCTCCAGCCCAGGCAGTGTGAGCGGGTGGACCGTGTGCCCAGCAGCAACGAGCGGCGGCGTGACCTCCGACCACGAAGAAGCGTCCAACCAGAATCCCGGAACCAAGATGATGTCCATGCCGGTACCCTACGACGGGCCACCGACAGAATGAACCCTTCCGCAGCCGGTGCGCCCGCGTCCCCAACAGCTCACACAGCTCACACTGCCGCAGTCCGTCCCGATCGAAGGAGGGGAGCGAAGAACGCGGCGAGTTCCGCCGTCGCGGTCAAGGGCAAGACGTTCGCCACATACTGGTCCGGCCGCACCGCAACCACGACGCCGTTCCGGTCCAGGCCACGCAGTTCGAAGATGTCAGCCGAAGGGTCGGTGCCGTAGACGTTCTCGAGGTACGTGAGCTTGAACGGCCCGACCTGAGGCTTGAATGCCTCCGGCACGGCCCCGATGTCGACGCCCGTGTGCTCCTGCTGATAGATCACCTTCACGTCGAACCATGCGTCACGGTCGGCGCCCGACGGCGTTGCGGCCAGCGGCGAGTCCGTCGAGTTCGCGATCCACTCGGCAAAGTCCGCCACTGCTCCGGAGGAACCGGCCGGTGCGCTGTCCGCGAAGACATAGATGCGCCACCGTCCGTCCGCGGTGGCCTGGTGGCCGAGTTGCAGCGGGTTGGTGTCGCAGACGCGAACCACCGGCGCGGACTTGAAACGCTTGCCGATGGTGAATCCCGTGGCCAGGTCTTGGTGTGTTGGCTCGGCGACGAGCGGCGAGGGGGCGTAATGGGTCATGAAGCCGGCAGGGAACTCTGCCGTGCTGACGTAGAAGTTCTCCAACTCGGTGGGGTCCTCAAATTCCTCGGGCTTCTTCGCCATGAGCGTGGACCACTCTTTGTCGAAGTCGATGAGGTTCTTGGCAACGACTTGCCGCTCGGCCGAGTATGTGGACAGGAGGCTTTCCGGGCTGCGGCCTTCGAGCACGTGTCCGAGCTTCCAGGCCAGGTTGAAGCCGTCCTGCATGGAGACGTTCATGCCCTGCCCGGCTTTGGCGCTGTGGGTGTGGCAGGCATCGCCGGTGATGAACACGCGTGGCGTGCGAGTGCCGCGCTCGTCCGGCAGGACGTCGTCGAACCGGTCGGTGAGGCGGTGGCCCACTTCGTAGACGCTGTGCCAGGCGACGTTGCGCACATCGAGCGTGTAGGGGTGGAGGATGTCGTTGGCTTTGGCGATGATCTGCTCGATCGTGGTGCTGCGCACTGCGCCCTTGGTGTTGGGGTCCACTTCACCCAGGTCGACGTACATCCGGAAGAGGTGGCCGCCTTCGCGCGGGATCAGCAGGATGCTGCCGCCCGTGCCGGACTGGATGGCGCACTTCGTCCGGATATCCGGGAAGTCCGTGACGGCAAGGACGTCCATGACGCCCCAGGCGTGGTTCGCCTGGTCGCCGGCGAGGGTGCAGCCGATCGACTCCCGCACCTTGCTCCGCGCGCCATCCGCGCCCACGACGTACTTGGCCCGGACAATGCGCTCCTGGCCTTCGTTGGGTCCGGCGGTGTGGAGAAGGGTAACCGTGACGGGGTAGTCCCCCTCACCCCTGACCTTGAGGCCGCGGAATTCGTATCCGTAATCGGGAGACATGCGGCTGGGGGAGTTCGCCATGAACTCGGCGAAGTAGTCCAGCACGCGCGCCTGGTTGACGATGAGGTGCGGGAATTCGCTGATGTCACCGGTCGGATCGTCGAGGGCGCGGGCGGTCCGGATGATGCGCGAGGGATCCACGGGGTCCGGCTTCCAGAACGCCATCTCGGTGATCCGGTACGCCTCGGCGATGATCCGTTCGGCGAATCCGAAGGCCTGGAAGGTCTCCACGCTTCGGGCCTGGATGCCGTCGGCCTGGCCGATCGCGAGCCTCCCGGGGCGGCGCTCCACGATGCGGGTTGTGACTCCGGGGAACTGGGACAACTGCGCGGCGGCGAGCATGCCGGCTGGCCCGCTGCCCACGATGAGCACGTCGACTTCGTCGGGAAGTTCGTCCGGTCTATCGATGCCGACGCCGGCCGCCGGCTGAACTCGCGGGTCGCCGGAGACATATCCGTGGTGGTGGAACTGCATGGGCTTTCCTCACTTCATTGTGCGGTTGTTCAACTATAGAACTGTAAATTCTCCATTTGAACCCTGAATTGGATTCCAACTGTACGGCAGGGGTGATGTGGGCTACAAGGCCCAAGTCACGGGCTCTGCCTGGGGTTGACGTCCCGAAACTCCCGAGTCATAGTTATCGTATACGATTTCGTACTCGATGAGGAGTAAAACTTGGAACAGGTCACCGACCACATCCTGGCCGCGGCCCGAAAGGTCATCGCGGTGCATATCAACTACCCCAGCCGGGCGGCCCAGCGCGGCCGTACGCCGGAGCAGCCGTCATACTTTTTGAAACCGTCCTCGTCCCTTGCTCTCAGCGGCTCAGCGGTGGAGCGCCCCGCTGGCTGCGAACTCCTCGGCTACGAGGGCGAGATCGCGCTGGTCATCGGCAAGCCTGCCCGCCGCGTAAGCATGGAGGAGGCCTGGAGCCACGTCGAGTGGGTGACTGCCAGCAACGACCTCGGCGTCTATGACCTGCGCTACGCCGACAAGGGTTCCAACCTCCGGTCCAAGGGCGGCGATGGTTTCACCCCGGTAGGTCCCGCGCTCATCCCGGCCGCCGACGTCGACCCCTCCCAATTGCGCGTCCGCGCCTGGCACAACGGCGAACTCGTCCAGGACGACACCACCGAAGAGCTCCTGTTCCCCTTCGCGTGCCTCGTGGCCGATCTCTCCCAGCTGCTCACTCTCGAAACCGGCGACATCATCCTGACCGGTACCCCGGCCGGCGCCTCGGTCGCCCAGCCCGGCGACGTCGTCGAGGTTGAAGTGACCGCCGGTGATTTCAGTAGCGGCCGCCTCACCACCACAGTCACGGAGGGTACGACGCCGTTCGCGGACTTCGGCGCCCGGCCCAAGGCCGATGACACCCAGCGGGAAGAGGCCTACGGTTCGCGGGAAGCGGCGGGTTTAGCGCCGCTGGAAAAACCGGCGCCGGCACTGAGCCCGGAGCTGAAGAAGAAGCTCGAAAGCGTCGCGACTGCCACCTTGTCCAGCCAGTTGCGCAAGCGAGGGCTGAACAACGTGAGCATCGACGGGCTGCAGACCACCCGTCCGGACCGCCGCGTCGTCGGGCTCGCGCGGACCCTGCGTTACGTGCCCAACCGCGAGGACCTGTTCGCAACCCATGGCGGCGGTTTCAACGCGCAGAAACGGGCCATTGATTCCGTCAACGAAGGCGAAATCCTGGTCATGGAGGCCCGGGGCGAAAAGGGCACCGGGACCGTGGGCGACATCCTGGCGCTGCGTGCCCAAATGCGCGGTGCCGCGGCCATCATCACCGACGGTGGAGTGCGCGACTATTCCGCTGTGGCAGGACTGGACATGCCCACCTACTTCGCCAACCCGCACCCCGCCGTGCTGGGCCGGCGCCACATCCCGTGGGACACGGACATCACCATCGCCTGCGGCGGGGCCACGGTCCAGCCCGGGGACATCATCGTGGCCGACTCGGACGGCATCCTGGTGATCCCGCCGGCCATCGCCGGGGAACTCGTGGATGAGTGCATCGAGCAGGAGAAGGAAGAATCCTTCATCTTCGAAATGGTCAAGCAGGGCAACAGCGTGGACGGCCTCTATCCGATGAACGCTCAGTGGCGCGCCCGCTACGAGCAGTGGGAAGGAGCCCAAGGTGACTGAAACCGCCGTCGGGAGCAAGTCCGAGCAGGCGTATGCGGCCGTGAAGGCCCGCATCGTGGAGGGCACCTACACTCCGGGTTACCGGCTGGTGCTGGCGAAGATCGCCGAGGACCTGGGCGTGAGCGTGGTCCCGGTCCGGGAGGCGATCCGGCGCCTGGAGGCCGAGGGGCTCGTGAAGTTCGAGCGCAACGTCGGCGCCACGGTCTCCGGAATCGACCCCACCGAGTACTTGTACACGATGCAGACCCTGAGCATCATCGAGGGGGCCGCGACGGCGTTGTCCGCACCGCTGATCGGCGCAGCGGACATTGCCCGGGCCCGTGCGGTGAACGCGGAGATGCGCGATTGCCTGGAGCATTTTGATCCCGTCCGCTTCACTGCGCTGAACCAGGATTTCCATAGCGTGCTCTTTGAACACTGTCCCAATCCGCACATCCTGGACCTCGTGCACCGGGGCTGGAACCGGCTCGCATCGATCAGGGCCTCGACGTTCCGCTTCGTCCCCGGCCGTGCGCAGGAATCCGTCAAGGAGCACGAGGCGCTGCTTCAGCTCATTGAAGGCAACGCCGACCCCGACACCATCGAACAAGCCGCCCGCCGCCACCGCTCCGCCACCCTGGACGCGTACCTCGCACAAAGCAACGCGGGGTCACTTAGCGCCCATTAAACGGCTCAACATGGGCCGTAAGTGACCCCGCGTTGCAATAGCAAAGGAAAAGACAATGACGTTCACTGCACCAGAAACCACCACCCATTACGTCCCGAAGGACCTTCCCACCCACATCCAGCACTTCATCAACGGCAAGTTCGTTGACTCGGTGTCCGGGAAGACCTTCGACGTCCTGGACCCGGTCTCCAACACCAACTACGCCACCGCAGCGGCCGGGCAAAAGGAAGACATCGACCTCGCCGTCGCCGCAGCCCGCGAAGCGTTCGTCAACGGTCCGTGGCCGAAGATGAAGCCGCGCGAACGCGCCCGCGTCCTGAACAGGATCGCCGACGCCGTCGAAGCCCAGGAAGAGCGCCTCGCCGAGCTCGAAACCTTCGACACCGGCCTGCCGATCACCCAGGCCAAGGGCCAGGCCCTGCGTGCGGCAGAGAACTTCCGCTTCTTCGCGGACCTGATCGTGGCCCAGTTCGACGACGCCATGAAGGTACCGGGTTCGCAGATCAACTACGTGAACCGCAAGCCGATCGGCGTCGCGGGCCTCATCACGCCGTGGAACACCCCGTTCATGCTCGAGTCCTGGAAGCTCGCCCCGGCCCTGGCCACCGGCAATACCGTGGTCCTCAAGCCGGCCGAGTTCACGCCGCTCTCGGCCTCGCTCTGGGCCCAGATCTTCAAGGACGCTGGACTGCCCGACGGCGTTTTCAACCTGGTCAACGGCCTCGGCGAGGAAGCCGGCGACGCCCTCGTGAAGCACCCGGACGTGCCGCTGATCTCCTTCACCGGGGAGACCACCACGGGTCAGACGATCTTCCGCAACGCCGCTGCCAACCTCAAGGGCCTGTCCATGGAGCTGGGCGGCAAGTCACCGTGCGTCGTATTCGCCGACGCCGACCTGGACGCCGCGATCGACTCGGCCTTGTTCGGGGTCTTCTCCCTCAACGGGGAACGCTGCACCGCCGGCTCGCGCATCCTCGTCGAACGCGCCATCTACGACGAGTTCTGCGAAAAGTACGCGGCCCGCGCGAAGAACATCGTCGTCGGGGACCCGCACGACCCCAAGACCCAGGTCGGCGCCCTCGTCCACCCGGAGCACTACGAAAAGGTCGCCTCGTATGTGGAGATCGGCAAGTCCGAAGGCCGGCTGCTCGCCGGCGGCGGCCGCCCGGCACACCTCCCGGAAGGCAACTACATTGCGCCGACCGTGTTCGCCGACGTCGCGCCCGACGCGCGGATCTTCCAGGAGGAGATCTTCGGCCCCGTCGTCGCGATCACGCCGTTCGAGAACGACGACGAAGCCCTCGCCCTCGCGAACAACACCAAATACGGCCTGGCGGCCTACATCTGGACCCAGAACCTGACCCGCGCCCATAACTTCGCGCAGAACGTCGAGGCCGGCATGGTGTGGCTCAACAGCCACAACGTCCGCGATCTCCGCACCCCGTTCGGCGGCGTCAAGGCTTCCGGCCTGGGCCACGAGGGCGGCTACCGCTCCATCGATTTCTACACCGACCAGCAGGCCGTGCACATCACCCTTGGCGCTGTCCACACCCCCAAATTCGGCGCCTAACCCAACTAACTCGCACTTGTTGTCGTTATGAGGCTCCAAAACGACACCTACTGCGAGTCAGTTGGGTACCGAACACCAAAGACCCCTTTCAAAGAAGAGAGAACCCCATGACCGATTTCGTCCCCACCCCCCCGATTCCCACTCCCACCGTCCCGGCGCCGGACATCGTCCGCTGCGCCTACCTCGAACTCGTGGTCACGGACCTTGCCAAGTCCCGTGAGTTCTACGTTGACCTCCTGGGCCTGCACGTCACCGAGGAAGACGAAGACACCATTTACCTGCGCTCCTTCGAGGAGTTCATCCACCACAACCTTGTCCTGCGCAAGGGACCGGTGGCCGCAGCAGCCGCATTCGCGTACCGGGTGAAGTCCCCGGCAGAGGTGGACGCCGCCGAGGCCTACTACCGCGAGCTCGGCTGCCGGGTGGAGCGCCGGAAGGATGGCTTCACCAAGGGCGTCGGCGACTCCGTCCGCGTCGAGGATCCGCTGGGTTTCCCGTACGAGTTCTTCTACGACGTGGAGCACGTCGAACGGCTCACCCAGCGCTACGACCTCTACTCCGCCGGGGAACTGGTGCGCCTGGACCACTTCAACCAGGTCACCCCCGATGTCCCGCGGGGCCGGAAGTACCTTGAGGACCTCGGCTTCCGCGTCTCCGAAGACATCAAGGATTCCGACGGCGTCACGTACGCCGCGTGGATGCACCGCAAGCAGACCGTGCACGACACCGCCCTCACCGGCGGCAACGGCCCCCGCCTGCACCACATCGCGTTCTCGACGCACGAGAAGCACAACATCATCCAGATCTGCGACAAGATGGGCGCCCTGCGCATCAGCGACCGGATCGAACGCGGCCCCGGCCGGCATGGCGTCTCCAACGCCTTCTACCTGTACATCCTGGACCCGGACGGGCACCGCATCGAGATCTATACCCAGGACTACTACACCGGGGACCCGGACAACCCCACGGTCACCTGGGACGTGCACGACAACCAGCGCCGCGACTGGTGGGGCAACCCCGTGGTCCCGTCCTGGTACACCGAGGCTTCCCTCGTCCTGGACCTGGACGGCAACCCGCAGCCGGTCATCATCCGCGAGGAAAAGAGCGAAATGGCGGTCACCGTCGGTGCCGACGGCTTCTCCTACACCCGCCAGCCCGAGGACGGACCCGCCGGTGAAAAGAAGGGCTTCAAGGTCGGCTCGCAGCTCTAGGCCCACAGCCCTCAACGTATGCTGACCGCAGGATGGCCGAACGGAGTGTGGAGATGCTTGACCCGAAGACGATAGAAACCATTGCGGACGAACTGCTGGAGGCAGGCCGGTCCCGGACCCCGGTTCCGCGCCTGACTGCCCGCTACCCGGAGATGACGGTGGAGGATTCCTACGCCGTGCAGCAGTTGTGGCGTCGCCGGAACGAGGACGCCGGGCGCACGCTGGTGGGCCGCAAGATCGGGCTGACGTCCAAGGCCATGCAGGCCGCCACGGGCATCACGGAACCGGACTACGGCGCGATCTTCGACGACATGGTCCTGGAGACCGGGTGCTCCGTGGCGTGGGACCAGTTCACCCACCCGCGGGTGGAGGTCGAGCTGGCGTTCGTGCTCAAGAAGGACCTCTGCGGGCCGGGCTGCACCATCTTCGACGTCCTGAACGCCACGGACTATGTGGTTCCGGCCCTGGAGATCCTGGATTCGCGGATCGAGATGGAGGGCCGGACCATCGTGGACACCATCTCGGACAACGCGGCCATGGGTGCCATGGTGGTGGGCGGGCGCCCGGTCCGCCCGGACGCCGTCGACCTCCGCTGGGTCTCGGCGATCCTGTACAAGAACCAGACCGTGGAGGAGACCGGCGTCGCCGCGGGCGTCCTGGACCATCCGGCCAACGGCGTGCACTGGCTCGTTAACAAGATCGCTCCGCACGGGGACGGGCTGAAAGCCGGGGAAATCATCCTCGCCGGCTCCTTCACCCGCCCGCTCTGGGTGTACAAAGGCGATACCGTCCACGCCGACTACGGACCCCTGGGAGTTGTCACATGCCGGTTCAAGTAGAACCAGACCGCACGTTCCGCGAAGCCCTGGCCGCCGCGAACCGGCCCCTCGCCGGGATGTGGGTGTGTTCGGGCAGCCCGCTCATCGCCGAACTGTGCGCCGGGGCCGGTCTGGACTGGCTCCTGATCGACGCCGAGCACAGCCCCAACGGCTTGGAATCCATCCTGGCCCAGCTCCAGGCCGTCCGCGGCTACCCCGTCCAGGCCGTGGTCCGTCCTCCGGTCAACGACACCGTGCTACTCAAGCAATACCTGGACCTGGGCGTGCAGGACCTGCTCATCCCCATGGTCAACTCCGCCGCGGAGGCGAAGGCCGCAGTCGCCGCTGTCCGCTACCCGCCGCACGGAGTCCGCGGCGTGGGCTCGGCCCTGGCGCGGGCCTCGCGCTGGAACCGCATCCCGGGCTACCTCGCCCGCGCCGCCGAGACCATCAGCGTCACGGTCCAGATCGAAACCGAGGCCGCCGTCGCCGACGTGGAAGAGATCCTGGCGGTCGACGGCGTCGACGCCATCTTCCTCGGGCCCTCCGACCTCGCCGCGTCCATGGGCCTGCTCGGCGAGCAAGAACACCCGAAGGTGCGCGCCGCCGTCGAGCACTGCCTTATGGCGGCAAAGACCGCAGGCAAGCCCGCCGGCGTCAACGCCTTCAACGAAGCCACGGCGCGTGCGTATATGGACGCCGGGGCGTCGTTCGTGCTGGTCGGCGCGGATGTCGCGCTGCTGGCGCGCGGCACGGAAGCCCTCGCGGACAAGTTCGTCCCGACAGCCCCCGACGGCGGAGCGCCCTTTGGCGGGACACGTGACACCCCGTCGAGCTACTGAACTAGGTAGGTAGTCGGTACTCTTCCGGAGGTGCTTGGACGGAGCTACATTGGATATCCCGAGGCCGCTTGGGGGCGGACGAGGAGGGGGTCGTCCGCAACTTCAATGGAGCATGCCGTGGTCCCGCAACCAGATCTCAATCCTCAACAAACCGCAGCCGTTGCCCACCCGCCGGTAGCGAGGCGTTCAGCCCCCGTGGAGTACGATCTTCGGGCGGTTTACGTCCCGCAGTCCGGGCTGTTCCTGGATGATGAGGGGCGCGAATTCTTCGTCACGGCGGTGGAATTCTGGGAGCACGCGACGGTGGTCAGTCTGTGCTGGAAAC
Source organism: Arthrobacter sp. NPDC080073 (assembly GCF_040686575.1). Classification (NCBI taxonomy): domain Bacteria; kingdom Bacillati; phylum Actinomycetota; class Actinomycetes; order Micrococcales; family Micrococcaceae; genus Arthrobacter; species Arthrobacter sp. NPDC080073. Next base: position 120,112 of record NZ_JBFBKR010000006.1, on the reverse strand, counting down.
GCAGGCCCGTGGCAGGGCAGGGAAGTCCGCCCTTGGTTGCCACGGATGAGAACGACCGGGTGCTTGGCGTGAAACGCATCTGGAACGTCGGTGCGCGATCGATCCAACATTTTGAACCGATTTCAACGTCGGCCCGCGCGTTGACAGTGCTCATCGCCAGGAAAACAGGAACACAGGAACTGTTCAGCTGCAGGACGCCTCCGGCAAAGAAAGAATGAGGAGGCGAGGCCTAGGCGGGCCGTCGGATCCGGCGGGTGGCCTTGCGGATGTGGTCCGGCGTGAGACCGGTCAGCGATGCAAGTTCGATGTCATCGCAGGCCCGGCTGCGGAGGGCCATGACGATCAGGGCCTCCCTGCGCTTCTCGATCCGTCCCCTGTGTTCTTCGGCCGTGTGGAGATCAGCACTCTTGGCCTTCAAAGCGTCGAGATGGGAGCCGCGCGAAAGGCCGCTCGGATGAAGGTCACCATACGCTAGTCCGATTGTCCGGACGGCACGCATGTTCTCCCGGGTCACGGCGGAGATGGTCGCCACGCTGAGCCCATCTTCAAGGGCCTGGGCGATCATCTCGTTGCGGGTAGCGGTCAGGGCCCTGATGGTGCTTGTTGCTTGGGATAAGAGTTGCTTATGGGCTGTGAGCGACTGGATGAGCTTGTCGTGTTCACCAGTGGCCGGTGCACGGTCCTCACGCGCCACTGGCGCCTTGGCCCGGTAGGTGTACCTGCCGGTGGCTGACGGGCCCCGAAAGAGCCGCGGTCATAAGGGTCTCTTATTGGTCCACGCACATTAGGTCTTATCCATGGCGCCCGGCAGTGCCTAGTCTCGAAATTGGGGATTCGACACCCGAATCCTGAGTTTCACGATTCTGGAGAAGACAATGTCCGAGTACCTGCCGGCGTCGAGGGTCACACGCATCAAGTCCTCAGCAAGCGTTGCGGCCGCCGCCCGCGTCCGTGAACTACGAGCCGAAGGCATCCCGATCATCGACCTGACCGTCGGCGAGCCGGACTTCGACACCCCCGACCACATCAAGGCGGCCGCTATCGAAGCGATCAACGCCGGCGAGACCAAATACACCTCGGTGACCGGAACGCCCGAGCTGCAGACCGCCATCCTCCGCCGGATTGAAAACCACACCGGCGTGCACTACGCAGCGAACCAGCTGACCATCGGCGGCGGTGCCAAGCAGGTCCTCTACGTTGCCCTCATGGCATCGCTCAACGAGGGCGACGAGGTCATCGTCCCGGCACCGTACTGGGTGTCCTACCCGGACATGGTCCTCGCCAACGACGGCACGCCCGTGATCGTCGCCTGCGGAGAAGAGACGGGCTTCAAGCTCACGCCGGCCGCCCTGAAGGAAGCCATCACGCCCAAGACCAAGTGGCTCATCCTCAACGCTCCGTCCAACCCGACGGGAGCCGTCTACTCACGCGAAGAACTGCGGGCGCTCGGCGCCGTGCTTGAGGAATTCCCTCACGTCTACATCCTCACCGACGAAATCTACGACGAAATCCACTTCGGCGACGGCCGGGTAACGAGCCTCGTTACGGCGGTTCCTTCCCTGCGTGACCGCATCCTGCTGGTCAACGGTGTCTCCAAGGCGTACGCCATGACCGGTTGGCGCCTTGGCTACGGCGTGGGGCCGGTGCCTTTGATCGCCGCCATGAACAAGCTGCAGTCGCAGACGTCCTCCTGCCCTTCGTCGGTCAGCCAGGCAGCCGCGGCAGCCGCGCTGAACGGTGACCAGTCGTTCGTCCGGGACAGCGTGGAGGTGTATCGCAAGCGCCGGGACGTCGCGGTCGAAGGCCTCAACGCCATTGACGGACTGTCTGTCGCGCCGGCCGACGGTGCCTTCTATGCGTACGTGAACTGCAGCGGCGTCATCGGCAAAACCGCTCCGGACGGCACCGTCATCGAAAACGACCAGGACTTCACGCTGTACCTCCTCAACGCGGCCTCGGTTGCCGTCATCCAGGGCTCCGCGTATGGCCTTGGCCCGTACTTCCGTATCTCCTTCGCCACATCGCTGGAGACCATCAACGCCGGCGTGCACTCGATCCGCAAGGCAGTCAGCGCCCTCAATTAGACCCTCCGGGCACCCCGGAAGCCAGCCAAGAGAAAGATTCAGGAAATGATCCACGTAAAGACCAAATTCCAGAGGCCGGACGCCGACGTCGTCAGCCGCCTTGCGGCGTTCTCCTCCGCGACCATCCACGAAGCCCAGGGCCGCAGGGGCGCCCTGAGTTCCAAGATCAAGCCCATCGACCGCTCCATGTCGTTCTGCGGCCCGGCCGTGACAGTGGCCTGTGCCCCGCAGGACAACCTCATGCTGCAGGTCGCCATCCACTACGCCCAGGCAGGTGACGTGGTCCTGGTCGGCGCGCAGGAATTTTCCGACGCCGGAACCTTCGGCGACGTCTTGGGCAATGCCATGAAAGCCAAGGGCATTGCGGCGATGGTGACGGATTCCGGCGTGCGGGACACCCAGGACCTCATCGAACTCGGCCTCCCGGTGTTCTCGGGCAGCGTGTGCATCAAGGGAACGGTAAAGGAAACCCTCGGGCCGATCAACCACCCGCTCGTCTTCGGCGATGAGATCGTCTACCCCGGCGATATCCTCCGCGGTGACGCTGACGGCGTCGTGGTAGTGCGCCGTGAGGAAGCAGAAGAAGTCATTGCGCTCTCGCAGGCCCGCGACGATGCCGAACGCGAGCTTATTAAGGCCTACCACGCCGGAGGCACCACCATCGAGTTGTGCGGACTGACGGAGAAGCTGAAGGCCAAGGGCCTTCTGGTAGAAGACTGATTTTCCAGCTTGGGCCGGTCACCGAATACGGTGGCCGGCCTTTTGCGCGTCTTTCCGGGCACGAAGAAGGCGCCTTGCCGGGGGCAAGGCGCCTTGAATCGTGCAGTGGAGAGGGAAGCCGACGACGGCGGGCTGCCGAGTCAGTCCAGCCCGGAGTATCCTGGCCGGGCATCGACCAGATACCATTCGATGCTGTGTCCGGCGTGGGCCGGCATGAGGCTTCCTTCGAAGACAAAGAGGGGTTCGCCCACCCCACCCACGGGACGCCAGAAACCGTTCCTTGGGCAGTGGAATCCCGTCCGTGCACTGATCGCTCCGAGGGTTGGATTCGAAACCCGCCGGGTCTGGCTGATCTTTTTCACCGCTGTTCCTTTGATTGGGTTCACGGAATCCGTGAGCCGCTTCGAATTACTTGCTAATTCGATAATAGGAAATAAAAGCGACGGTGAATAAGACCAAAGACGTCTGTCCGGATAAGGCAACGTTATGGATCAAGCCTCGGATGGATCGGCCGCGTATTTGCTGATCAACTGTTGCTGGAGCATCTCCTTGACCAGGATGAGCACGGCAGAGGCGGCCTCGGACAGCGGCTCATGGTCCGGGGTGCACAGGGCAATCTTGCTCTGCAGGGCCGGTTCGACAATCCGCAACACCTTGAAGTTCTCATCGGGGAAAAGCGCATCAGCGGCGGACTTTGGAAGGACGGTGGCCCCGAGGTTTGCGCGGATGAGCCGAACAAGCGACGGAACCGATTCCACTTCGCCTACGAGCCGCAGGGGCAGTCCTTGGTCGGCCAGTCCCTTCTCGATGATCTGGCGCAGGGTGTGGTTCTTTTCGGGGAGGAATAGTCCGAGGGTGCTGGCCTCTTCAAGCGTGACCGTTGTTCGCCCATTGGCCACGTCGACGTCTTCATTGGTCACCAAGTGCAGGTCTTCCACAATCATCGTGGTGAACTGCACTCCGCGGATCTTCCCTGGTTCATAGATCAGCGCCATGTCGAGGCGGCCGTTCTTGATCGCCTCGCTCAATACGCCGCCGAAGATCTCCGTCAGGTGCACCACAATGTCCGGGTAACGCCGGCCGACCTCGCGGATAATCTGCGGCGTCAGGCTGGAGGCCATGCTGTACGGTGCGATCGCGATGGACACCCTGCCGGACGGCGCGGCCCCGGACGTCGCTACATCCTGCCGCGCTTGTTCGACGAGCCGCAGGATGGTCTGGGCGTGGCGATAGAGGGTGTGTCCCGCGGCGGTCGGCTCGACTCCTTGCTTGCTGCGGATCAGCAGGCGTTGCTTCAAGTCGCTTTCCAGCGCCGAAACCTGCTGGCTGAGGGCAGGCTGGGCGACGTGGAGCGCGGCGGCAGCCTTGGTGATGCTCCCCGAATCGACGATCTTTACAAAATATGAGAGCTTCCGCGTGTCCATGGGTTTGCCTTCCTCTGGGCCCTCAATCGGAGCCTGGATGCCATAAGGAAATTCTATGTAGGCACACACAATCCGTCTTTGTGTGACCTGTCTCTCAGCGGCTAATTTGAGATCCACATCCCCGTGGTGGCGTTTCCCAATCCTTACCGGAAGTTCGTTGACTCCCCATCAACCAATTGTCCCGATACCCAAATATAGACGCACTTGGCGCGCTGCCCCACAAATCGTTCCTCACGTAAAGAGCACCCTATGAGACTTCCGGGCGCATCACCCTCCGGCCGCGGCGGCACCCGGTCAATGCCAGCAGCATGTGTGCCGTAGGTCATAACCGGGAGCTATCCCGTGATAGCGAATAGGTCTTTGTGCCCGAAGTTCGTCGATGCGAGACTTCTATCACCAAAGAATTATCGACAGTTCCTCTGATTGAAGATTTTAGCCAAACACTTTCAATCGAACGGGCAACTGAATTCTTCCGATATTTCGGCGTTTGTATGGAATATCCAAACACCCTATGCAGAACCACGGAAAGAGAACCACGTGAACCCGATAATTGATCTTGTAGCGGATCTTGGAGAGGGATTCGGTGCCTACACGATAGGCAGCGACACCGATCTTCTGGAGATCGTTTCAAGCGCCAATATCGCTTGCGGGTTCCACGCCGGCGATCCCGACATCATGGACGCTACCGTTGCTGAATGCGTTCGCCGCGGGGTAGGTATTGGAGCCCACCCGAGCTTCCCGGACCTGCGTGGATTCGGCCGCCGGGACATGGGTCTGTCTGCCAACGAGGTGCGCGCGGATGTGCTGTACCAGCTGGGGGCCCTGAACGGCTTCGCAGCCTTCCACGGAACCAAGGTGACCCACATCGCGCCGCACGGCCGGCTGGGAAATCTCGTCGCTGTCCGAGCGGACTACGCTGAGGCCGTAGCCGAGGCCGCCGCCCGCGTGGACAACGAACTCATCGTGGTCGCGCAGGAGGGCGAGTTGGCCAAGGCGGCACGTTCCGCCGGCCTGGACGTGGCCATCGTCGGCATCGTCGATCGTGCCTACCAGGAAGACGGGACACTGGTCCCGCGCAGCCAGCCCGGTGCCGTACTCCACGATCCCTCGGCCATCGTCGAGCGAACCGTCCGCATGGTGTGCGAGGGCAAGATCCGGTGCGCCAACGGCACTGACATCGACATCGCCACTGACACTGTCCTGCTTCATGGGGACAATCCAGGAGCCGTCGAGCTCGCCCGGTTCATCCGCTCGGAGCTCATTTCGGCCGGCGTCCGTATCGCCCCCCTGACCGAGGTCATGGATGCCAAGAGGAAGGCGGCCTGACATGTCCGTTCTCACAACGGCTCCCACCGAGATCTACGAATCCGGAGACTCCGCACTGCGCGTCGTCGCCCTTGCTGAAGCAAGCGAGGACAACTGGCTCACAGTCCACCGTCTCGCTGACTGGCTGGAGAGCTGTGGCGCCGAAGGCCTTCATGGCGCGGTACCTACCTATGATTCCGTGCTGGTGGAATTCGACCCCGTCCTGGTGTCGGCCCGCCAGGTGCGCGCGTTCGTGAAGCTGGGACTTCTCGAAATGGGCCGGTCCGCCGGCAATGCAGCAGCAGCCCGTGAATTTGACGTTCCTGTGGTCTACGGCGGCGAATATGGTCCCGACCTGGAGAAAGTAGCCGAATACCAGAACATCTCCACCGAGGAAGTCATCCGCCTTCATACCGAAAAGACCTACACCGTTCGCTGCCTCGGTGCACCGGCCGGCTCGCCCATGATGGACGGCCCCGCGTTCCCCAAGCCCGTGCCGCGCCTCAAGGATCCCCGGCTCAGCGTCCCGGCAGGGGCAGTGGCAGTGGCAGGACGCCAGGCCGTCATCGCACCCGCAGTGGCTCCCGGTGGCTGGTGCGTCATCGGCCAGACCCCTTTGACCGTCCTGAACATTCGTCGCGAACCGCTGGTCCCCTACAAGCCCGGAGACATTCTTCGGTTCCGGCGCATCGAGGCCGGAGATTTCGACTCATACCTCGGCAAGGAACTGGAAGCAAGGCCATGAGCGGGCACATCCTCATCCAGCAACCGGGTAACTCCGTGGTCACAGACCTTGGCCGTTTCCGCGGACCGCGCTTTGGACTTCCGGTCAACGGCGCCTTGGACCAGTACTCAGCCCGGGCCGCCAACATCCTGGCCGGCAACCCGGACAACGATCCGCTCGTGGAGATCACGGCCCTCGACTTCAGGATGAAAGCGCAGTCCGACATCCTGATTGCGGTCACAGGGGCTCCCCTGACACTCACCGTTGGTGGGCGTCCGTGCAGCCAGTGGGAACCGGTTTCGGCCCGTGCAGGCGAGACGGTGGCCATCCGGGGAATCAACCGGGGCCTCCGCGCCTACCTGGCCATCCATGGTTCGGTAGAGGCCCCTACGCTGCTGGGCAGTTGTGCTCCGGACACCGTTGTGGGCTTTGGCCTCCAGCTCAAGGAAGGAACCACGCTCGTGACCCGCCGCAGCGTGGGTCCTGTTCGCCAACCGTACTTCGACCTTCCGCTTTTCCGGCTTGGTCTTGAACGGCCGGACATGGGGCAGGAACTGATGGTCGATGTCACCGACGGTCCGGATGTCGCCGAGTTTGGCGATTCCGCCGAGTTGCTCTTCACGTCGGAATACGCCGTGAGCGGCCGGAGCAACCACATCGGCTTGAGGCTTGGCGGTGAACTTCCGGAAAGAACCTCAAGCGGTGAAGTGCTTTCACGCGGGGTGTCGGTGGGCGCCGTCGAGGTTCCTTCCCGGGAAGAACTGCTGGTACTGCATCGGGGACGCGGCGTCACTGCCGGATATCCAGTCCTCGCTGTGGTCACCAGTAATGGCCTGGACGTCCTTGCCCAAGCCCGCCCGGGCGACAAGGTCCACTTCAGGAAAACAACGGTGGCCGAGGCAACTTCCGCCCACCGGCGCTCGCGGGCACAGCTTGATACCCTCCGCGAATCCGTCAACACAGTCTTCGGACTACTTGGCATTGGATGCCGACCCCAGTGGCAGGACCTCCCGGTTGCGGCATGCAGCTAAAAACCTGTCGTCAAAACCAATAGGCGTTGCTACGCTCAACATCAAGAAGGAAGCGTCATGACCGCTAACACCAACGCTGCACAAGTGCAGCATGAACGGCTCACAGGCCGTCAAACGCGCAAGGTTGTCACCGCAGGCTGCGTTGGCATCTTCGTGGAACTTTATGACAACGGCATCTTCGCGTTTATGGCCGGGACGCTTGCCCTGGTGTTCCTTGCCCCGGGAAACCCGGACAACGCCCTGTTGTTCGTATTCGCCGGCTACGCAGTCTCGTTCTTCGTCCGGCCCCTTGGCGCAGTTGTTTGCGGCTACTTGGGTGACCGGATCGGCAGGCAAAAGCTACTGGTCTTCGTCATTCTGCTGATCAGCGTCGCCACCGCGGGTATCGGGATCCTGCCGACGTACGCGGCCATCGGCATAGCGGCGCCCATACTGCTCGTCCTCCTGCGGCTCCTGCAGGGCTTCTCGGTTGGCGGCGAGGCCGCCGGCGCTATGACCTTCCTCGCTGAACACGCCCCCGAAGGCAAGCGCGGCATCATCACCTCCTACGCACAGATCGCTTCGTTCGCAGCACTGCTCACCGGTACCCTCGTGGCGTTCTCCATGTCTCCTTGGCTCACCCAGGCCGCGATCGACGGCGGTGGCTTCGGCTCCTTCGCGTGGCGCATTCCTTTCCTGGTCGCCATTCCCATGGGCGTCATCGGTTGGTACATCCGAAAGGCCATCGCGGACACCCCCAACTTCACCAAGCTCAAGGAAGAGGGCGGCCTTTCCAGGAACCCGCTCAAGGAAGCCTTCCAGTCCGCTGAGCACCGCCGTGCCATGGTTCTGGCCCTCTTCATCCCGCTCATGAACGGCTCCGGCTACTACGTCCTGTTCTCCTACATGCCTACGTTCCTCAAGGGCAAGCAGCTCAACTTCACCATCGGCGAGGCGCTGTTCATCACCGCCTGCAGCCTGGTTGTCATCTGCATCGCCATTCCCTTCATGGGTGCCCTGTCCGACCGTATCGGCCGCAAGAAGGTCATCGCCGGCTCCGCCATCGCCATGACCATCCTGGGCATCCCGTCCTACGCCCTCATCGCAACCGGAAACATGGGCCTGGCTTCCTCGGCGCCTCGATCATGGCCATCGTCTTCGCCGGCCACACGGCCGTCATCCACATCCTGATCGTTGAGCTGTTCCCCACCCGGGTTCGGTACTCCGCTTACGGACTTGGCTACAACATCTCCTCCGCGCTCTTCGGCGGAACGGCTCCTTTGCTGATGACCTGGCTTATCAGCAGCACGGGCAACATCTACATGCCGGCCTTCTACGCAGTCGTCACGGCCCTCGGCACGCTTGCAGCCGTGAGCACGGTCAAGGACCGGGCCCACGAACCCCTGCGCGACGCTTAGGCGCCGCTGACCTCCGGCACAGTTCGTGCCTTCCCATTTCCACCCTTTGGAGAACCGATGTCTTTTTCCGACTACAACACCGCCCTCGTCACCGGAGCGTCAACCGGTATGGGTGCCGCGATCACGGAGCGCCTGGCCAAGAGGGGCCTGACCGTTCACGCCGTGGCCCGCAACGAGGAACGCCTCAGCGAACTGGCCGATCGTACGGGTGCTATCCCGCACGTAGTCGACCTGACCGACACAGCGGCGCTGACCGCCGTCGTGAGCGAACTGAAGGTCGACGTGCTGGTCAACTGCGCGGGAGTTTCCCGGCCCGGCAACCTCCTGGACTCGTCCGAGCAGGACATCGACGAGCTCATCGACGTGAACCTTCGCGGCCTGCTTCAGCTCACGCGCCTGGTCCTGCCGGGCATGGTGGAGCGCGACCTTGGCCACATCATCAACATCAGCTCGATCGCCGGCGTCTACAACTTCTACGGCCACACGGTGTACCACGCCACGAAGGCAGCCGTGCACCAGATCTCCCGCCAGCTCAGGAATGACACGGTCGGCAAGCGCATCCGCGTGACCGAGATCTGCCCCGGCAGGGTGGAGACCGAGATCTTCGGCCGGAACATGGGCGGTACGCCTGAAGCCATGGAAGAAGCGTGGAAGACCTACTACGAAGGCTACGAGTCGCTGACCACTGACGACATCGTCAACGCCCTCGACTACGCCATCGAAACCCCGCGCCACGTCAATGTGGGCATGCTGGAACTTATGCCGACGTTCCAGGTCCCCGGCGGTCTGACCTTCGACAGGCGCTGACCGCAAGCTGGCGGCCGCGAATTTCGCGGCCGCCAGATCAGTCCTCGTGGAGCGCTTGCGTCAGGTGGTGCGTGGGGATGCGGTCACGGTCATAGGTGATTTCCGTGTAGCCGTGCGGTTCCGGCCGGCCGTCGTGCCCGAGGTTGACGAACACGATTTCCTCGATGGTCAGGATGCTGTCGCGGGTGATCATGTTGCGCACTTCCGCGCGCATAGTCAGTGACGTCCGGCCGAAGCGGACTGCGGTCAGGCCCATCTCCACTAGATCGCCCTGAACGGCCGAGCTGACAAAGTTGATTTCGGAGATGTACTTGGTGACGGCGCGGCCGTTTCCAAGTTGGAGGATTGCGTAGATTGCCGCTTCCTCGTCGATCCATTTCAGCAGGCTTCCACCGAACAGTGTGCCGTTGGCGTTGAGGTCCTCCGGACGTATCCACTTGCGGGTCCGGAACGTGATGTCAGCCTTTTCCATAATGCGAGATTAGCCGAGGCCGGCCGCCCGCGTCTCCTGCGGTGTGCCATGCTCGGCGCGACTCCGTAACATGGATAGGGTGCACCCGGTTCAGGGCACAACACGACACGCCGATTCGCGCACCATGCGGCACACCGGGAAGCGCTGGAGGAACACCATGAAGATCGACAAAACCCATCGCCGTGCCGGGCTGAACACCCGGCCTTCCGACGTGGACCACTGACCATGCCACCGTTGAACGCCGTGTTGGGCACCTGGTCAATGAACTGGCCTGCCCTGGCCATTCTTATTGCCGCAATCGTCCTGTATTCAAAGGGCCTGATTGCTGCCAAGCGTCGGGATGCGCGCTGGCCTCTGTGGAACTCGTTTGCCTTCTTCGTCCTGGGCCTGGGCAGCTTCGCGGTCCTCAGCTTTGGATTCCCGGGAACGTACAGCCACGACCTGCGGTGGGCTTTCACCCTCAAAGTGACGTCCTATCTGTTTGTGGTGCCGCTGTTGATTGGCCTGGGCAAGCCGTTAACCCTTGCAAGGCAGACCCTTGGCCCCGTGGGCGCTGCCAGGCTGGAAGCGGTACTCGGGCACGGGCTCGTCCGCATGCTCAGCAACACGCTCGTGGCGGCGCTTCTGGGACTCGCCATGTTCACAGTGTTCCTGACTCCGTTTTTCTACGTGCTCCGGACCAACCCCGCCGCCGACGTCATCCTGACGCTGCTGGTGCCCGCCATGGGACTCCTCATGAGCGTACCGATCATGGAAGACGGCGCGGGACGCACCTCATCGCTCATCGTCGTCGAGTTCATTTTTGTATTCATTGAGCTGCTCGCCGATGCGGTGCCCGGAGTCCTGATGCGGCTCAGTCCGGGAATTCTCGACGGCGCCAGCTCAGTCTTGGGCAATCAGCCGGCCTGGTTCCCCTCGCCGCTACGGGACCAGCAACTCGCGGGAGACCTGATGTGGTTCCTCGCGGAGATCGTGGATCTCCCGCTCATCATCCTGATGTTCGTCCGGTTCTCCCGGAGCGACAAGCACGAGGCCAGGAGCTTCGACGACCTGAGCGATGAAGAAATCGAGGCGCTGAACCGGGCCCATCTGGGGCAGGGCGGACGCAGCCTGGACTGATCGGCGGCCCGGCAGAGCAGGGCTGGAGCGGAGGCCGACCTGTCCTTAGGCCATCGCAGTGTGCGAGGCGCTGTGCGAATCGATCGGTTTGGCGTAACACTGCGAGTGGCTGACACCAATGTAAGGGCCGAAGTTGGGCACTGCGGCGAAACCGGCGCTTTCGTAGAAGCTGCGGCCGTCCGATTGGGCCGAACCCGCTTCCGCTGTGATCATGCTGAAACCGTGGGCATGCGCCTGCGCTTCCAACGCGGCAAGGATGGAGCTGGCCACTCCTGAGCCCCTCGCGTACGGGACGACGTATAGACGCTTGATTTCGGCGGTTTCGGCATCCAGAATCCGTAGGCCTCCGCAACCCAGGGGCTGGCCGGAGCACTTTTCGTAGGCAACGACAAAAACGGCTGTGTCCGCTTCCGACGGCGCGGGTCCGGGCTCGTGGTCTGAGTTGCCGAAACGTGCGTCCAGTTCCGCTTGCTGCGCCGCGCGGAGGTCTGCACCCACCGGGTTAGCCCAGGTGACCTGTCTGATGTTGAGCCGCGGATTGGTCTGCATCGGAACCTCTTTCGCCGGAGGGGGTTATGCCTATCAAGCCTAGGAAGCGGGGGTTACCGCGGTGTTTCCTGCGCGTAAGCGTCCGGAGAAATACGGGTGCGTTGGGGTTGGGCCCAAGCAGCCGTCATTCGATGGCGTCGCCGGTGGGATCTTCGGCCGTCCGGTCGGCCAAGGCGAGTCCGCCTACCGGGCTTTGGTCCCAGTGCAGCAGGTGCCAGCCGCTCTCCGGGTCGCCGTCGAGCACCACGATTCCGGTGTTCTGCAGCTGGTGGGTGGCGGCGAACTCGCGGCCGACGTCCCTGGCACGGCGACCTGCCCAGCAGCGGATCGCGGCACCGTGGCTGACCACGACGGCGGTCTGGTCGCCTGCCGCTACCACCTTGGCAATGGCAGCGTCGTAGCGGGCGAAGAACTCGTGGCCATCACCCGCGCCCGGCATGCGCAGGTCGAGTTCACCGTCCGTCCACGCGAAAACGGTGCTCATGTACCGGTGGTGCGATTCGTGGTCGGTGAGCTTCTCCAGGGCTCCGGCTTCAATCTCCTGCAGGCCGTGCAACACGGTGGCCTCGAGCTCCAGGGCTTTTGCAAGGGGGGCGGCCGTCAGCTGGGTGCGAACCAGCGTGGACGCGTAGATGGCCGTGATGTCCTCGTTGGCAAGGGACTCCGGGAGCGCAGCGGCCTGACGTTCGCCGAGTTCAGTCAGTCCCGGACCGGGAAACGCCGTGTCCAATTGCCCCAAGACGTTTCCGGGGGTCTGCCCGTGGCGGATAAGCAAGAGCCTCATGCTGGCACAGTTCCTTACATCGATTCGGAAACGCCGGGTCCGCAGCGCTCGCTCTACTTCAGGTGGTCCACCAACTGGTCCGCGATACCGGTGTACTTGCCCGGAGTAAGTGCAAGGAGGCGTGCTTCGGCTTCGGAAGACAACCCCAGGCTCGAGACGAACTCCTGCATGCGGACGGCATCCACACGCTGACCGCGGGTGAGATCCTTGAGTCGCTCGTACGGGTTTTCCATTCCCTCGACGCCGGCGATGGCCTCGGCGCGCATGACCATCTGAATCGCCTCGCCCAGGACTTCCCAGTTGGTATCGAGGTCGGCTGCCAGCACTTCCTCGGCAACGTCAAGGGCCTTCAGTCCCTTGGCAACATTCGAGATTGCAAGGAGCGAGTGCCCGAATGCGACGCCGATGTTGCGCTGCGAGGAAGAATCAGTGAGGTCTCGCTGCCAACGGGAGGTAACCAGCGTCGCGCCCAGAGTGTCCAGCAATCCGTTGGATATCTCCAGGTTGGCTTCGGCGTTTTCGAAGCGGATCGGGTTGACCTTGTGCGGCATGGTGGAGGAGCCGGTGGCGCCGGCAACCGGGATCTGCCGGAAGTAGCCAATCGAGATGTAGCTCCAGATGTCCGTGCAGACGTTGTGCAGAATGCGGTTGAAGCGTGCGACGTCGGCATAGAGCTCGGCCTGCCAGTCGTGGCTCTCGATCTGCGTGGTCAACGGGTTCCACGTCAGTTCCAGGCCTTCAACAAAGGACTGGGCCACGGCCTCCCAATCGGCGCCGGGAACGGAAGCGACATGTGCGGCATAAGTGCCGGTAGCGCCATTGATCTTGCCCAGGTACTGGGTCTTGGAAACGCGGTCCAGCTGGCGGCTCAGGCGGTGCGCGATGACTGCCAGTTCCTTGCCAAGAGTGGTGGGAGTGGCCGGTTGGCCGTGTGTGCGGGAAAGCATCGGGACGGCGCGGTTCTCCTCGGCCATCGCTTCGATCTGCTTTACCAAGGCGCTGGCAGCAGGGAGCCAGACATTTTCCACGGCACCCTTGACGCCCAGGGCGTAGGAAAGGTTATTGATGTCTTCCGATGTGCAGCCGAAGTGCACCATCGCGGTCAGGTTCTCGATACCGATAGCGGGGAGGCGGCGGCCGATATAGTACTCAACGGCCTTGACGTCGTGGACCGTGACGGCTTCGATTTCAGCGAGTTCCGCGATCGAAGCGGAGTCGAACTCGGTGACGATGGCCCGCAGCTTCTCCTGCTGTTCGGTGCTCAGGGGCCCGGCGCCGGGAAGTACGTTGTTGCTGGTCAGGTGGATGAGCCACTCGACCTCGACGGCCACGCGGTCGCGGTTGAGAGCGGCCTCGGACAAATAATCGACCAAGGGAGCGACGGCGGACTGGTACCGGCCGTCCAGCGGGCCCAGAGCGATCGGCTCAGGCGACGCGGCGAGAGCCAGGCGTCCAGAGGGCGTACGGGTAACAGCGGCGGCGACGGTTTCAGGCATGGGGCAATTCTTTCATGAACTCGGCTCGCGCCATCAAGCCGGACCTCACTATGTGCATAACATCGCGGCCTCCTCTTCCTCAGCGTGTTTCCGGCAGGTTATCCACATAGCCGGTCGCGGCGGTTCCGCGCCACCGGACCACAACGTAGCGTCACTGCCACAACATCAAAGGACATGGAGGAGGACAACGTCTTGAGCGGCATTCTTATGGCGGCCGGAGGAACGGATCTGGATTCGCAGCAATGTATTTCGCGAGACGGGGAGATCCAGAAGCTCGGATGGCGGATGAGCGTCTGCGCGGACCAAGCAGACGCCGTTCTTGCCAAGCTGGCGCAGTTGCAACTCGAGCAATGGGAGTCGCCGGCCGGCCGTGCGTACCGGACAACGCTGGCTTTGCAGGCCGCCTCCCTTCGAAGAGGACGTGATGGCTTGCGGGAGGCCGCTGCGGCGACGCTCCGCCATGCCCGGAATGTGGGATCGAAGCCACAGTCCGGCTTCTGATGGCCGAGGTCGCTCCCATCGGTGCGGGCGGAACTCCCCACCCTCGAATACCCGGGACGGATGGCACTTTGCGGATACGCGGCGGAGTGGGTGGAATCCGCTTCCAATTCGAAGAGTTGCTTGCTGGCGCTGCCGCGCTTGACGGACTCGTGCTCCAACTGCAGGCCATCGAAGTCGAAGCTGAAGCGGTGAGGGTGGCTCTCTTCCCGCACCAGGCCTCGGCCTACACGAGTGGAAGCAACGCCATCATTGCCGTCGGCGAGAGCGGCAGGGACATTGGGCGCGTCCGCGATCAGCTTCAGCGGATTGGCAACGATGTCAGGGCAAGCCACCGTGAATATGAGTTTGCCGAATCACATGCGGCGATCAGGCTGCGGATGGGCATGGGAATGCCAGTCCTCATGACTGGTCCGAATCCCTTGGACCTTGGCCCGAGTGGCGCCACAGAAGGAGCCGTCCGGGATCTGACCCGGATATTGACACTGATGATGGGCCTGCCCCCGGCAGCCGCGAACCTTTCCGGGGCGATCGTCGGACCTACTGATGTGGGCGCCGTCCTGAGAGCGATCGTGGCGGTCCCCGCATTCGCCTTCCTCAGGCCGCGTCCTATTTCGGTCAGCACGGGAGAGACCGCCACCAAGAGCGTGGACCTGTCGGCAGCCGGAATGCTCCGGGAACTGGATCACGTCGGCACTACTTCAAATGGCGAAATAGAAGTGCTGCAGGTAGATAAGGACGGAGCGGGGGCGTGGGTGGTCTTGATCCCGGGCACGCAGCCGGGCAATCCGCCCGGAGGCAGCAATCCACTGGACGAAGCCGGGATTGCCGAAGCGCTGGGATACAACTCGACGGAAACCAGCAAGGCCATCCGTCAGGCGTTGCTCGAGGCAGGCGCCGCGGCCGGCGAAACGGTGGTGGCAGTCGGCCACAGCCAAGGGGGAATCCATGCCATGAACTTGAGCAAGGACAAAGCGTTCCTCGCCGAGTATGACCTCAAGTTTGTAGTGACAGCTGGATCGCCCGTCGGCGGGATCACCCCGGAAGCCGGCATCGGGAGCCTGCACTTGGAGCACGAACAGGATTGGGTTCCCGGCGCGGAAGGCAAAGCGAATCCGGACACCAAGGACAGAGTTACGGTAACCATGACCAATCCGGTGATCCTGGAACCCGGCGAAGACCAAGGCATTGGGCCGGCTCACAAGCTCTCACGCTACGAGGAAGGGGCAAGGCTGGTGCAGCTCAGCTCGGATCCGTCACTGGCCGCTTCCACGGCAACTCTGGGCGGAATACTGGGCGTTGGTGGAGTGGTCAAAGCGACCCGGTTCAAGCTCACCCGGGAAACACCGCCGGCGCCGCGGGGAGGACGATGAGGAAAGCCGGGCAACATGCTGGGCCAAGGCTACTTACCGCCTGCCGCCTGGAATCCAGCTGGCGACCATGGAGATCAGGCTGATGATGATCGCCGCAAGAACAGCGGTCCAGAAGAAACGGTCGATGGTGAGGTGTACCGGCGTGTAGCTACTGAGCCACGCTGTCAAGGACAACATGGCCGCGTTGATGACGATGGTGAACAGGCCGAGGGTGAGGATCGTGATCGGAAGGGAGAGCAGCTTGACCAGAGGCCGCACGAAGGCATTGACGATGCCGAAAATGAGTCCTATGAAGAGATAGGCAAGAACCACGCCCAAAGTGTCGCTGCCTTGGGTGACCCCCGCATTGCTCACTGCGTTGGTCGTCGCTGAAGTGGAGATATCCATCCCCGGCAGAATCCAGCTGGCAACCCAGAGGGCCAGCCCGTTGATCAGGACACGCACGATGAATGAACCCATACGCCCATGCTTTCACATGCGCCGGTTCCACATGCGCTGGCCGCACATGCGCCGGTTCCGTATGCGCCGGTTCCACATGCGCCAATTTTCCACGCACTGACCAGAAGCCTTGCCAGCATGGCCCGAAGCCCTGCAAGTAGGCTGGTGCCATGAATTCTTCTGACAACACACCGGAGGGCGTGCGTCCCCGCCCGGTTGTGGACAGGCTCCCCAAATATGCTGCGGGCAAGCCTCCCGCAGCGATAGAGGGCCTGACCAGTTACAAACTGTCGTCCAATGAAAACCCGCTACCCCCGATTCCCGCTGTGCTCCAGGCAATCGCTGATCAGTCGGACATCAACCGGTACCCGGACCCTTTGTCCACCAAGCTGCGCACGGCGCTCGCTGACTTCCTGGGAATCCCCGCTGACGACGTCGTCACCGGAGCCGGAAGCCTTGGGGCCCTGAACCAGATCCTTGCCACCTTCGCCGGACAGAACCACGACGGGAAGGCTGATGAGGTTATCTATGCCTGGCGCTCCTTCGAGGCCTACCCGATCTGCGTAGGGTTGGTCGGAGCTGACAGCGTCCAGATCCCGTTGCTTTCGGACGGGCGCCACGATCTCGAAGCCATGGCGGCTGCCGTGACCGTCCGCACCAAGGTGATTCTGCTTTGCACGCCGAACAACCCCACGGGTCCCATCCTCACCGCCGAGGAAACCGAACGGTTCATCCAGTCAGTGCCCGCGGGCGTCGTCGTTGTTATCGATGAGGCCTACCAGGAGTTCGTCAGGAACGAGAACGCCGTTGACGGTATCAAGTTGTACCGCAAGTACCCGAATGTGGTGGTCCTCCGCACCTTTTCCAAAGCTCACGGCCTTGCGGGACTGCGCGTCGGATACAGCGTTTCCGGTCCGGACCTCACCCAGCACTTGCGGGTCGCTGCCACGCCGTTTGCCGTTTCGCAGATTGCCGAACGCGCCGCCATTACTTCGTTGGAGAATTTCGACCAAGTTGTGGAAAGGGTACAAAGCCTGGTTGACGAGCGGGATCGGGTTACCGCAGGGCTCCGGGAACTGGGATGGTTCGTGCCCGAGGCTCAAGGCAACTTCGTGTGGCTGAATCTTGGGGAGAATAGCGCCGAATTTGCCGGATTGGCAGGCGAGCGGGCGTTGTCCGTGCGGGCCTTCGGCAACGAAGGCGTCCGGGTCAGCATCGGAGAGGTCGAGGCCAATACCCGATTCCTGGAACTCTGTGCGTCCTATACAAAAGCGCCGCAACCTTCCTAGCGGTTAACAAATGCCCCTGCGTCCCCTACTGCGGATAAAGTAAGGGACGAAAGCCAAGATATGCCGATTCCGGAATGCATTCCGGAATCGGCATATATCAGCGAATATTGCTCAGCATCGGGCTGCGGCAGGCAAGGAGACGGAATGGGCGCAACTCAACTGCCCACCCCCGGGATCAACGGAACAGGACTGGGTCAGCAGTCTCCGGCGGGAGGCGCTTCGAGCGATCCCGCTGCCGAGATGATCCAGCTGCTGGGGCCGGACGGCAAGCTAGGGACGGATCCCGTCTTCTCGGACTACGCCAAGCGCCTTGATCCTGAGCAGCTTCGGGGCTTTTACGCCGACATGGCCAAGGTCCGCCGCTTCGACCAGGAGGCCACCGCCCTTCAGCGCCAAGGCGAGCTGGCTCTTTGGGTTCCCCTCACCGGCCAGGAGGCCGCCCAGATCGGTTCCGGACGCGCCACTCAGCGGCAGGATTACATCTTCCCCACATACCGGGAGCACGGCGTTGCCTTGACCCGTGATGTGGATCTGGCGGAACTCCTGAAGCTCTTCCGCGGAATTTCCAACGGTGGCTGGGATCCCACCGAGAACAACTTCCATCTCTATACCCTCGTGCTTGCGGCCCAGACGCTGCATTCAGTCGGTTACGCCATGGGAATCCAGCGGGACCAGAAACTTGCGGATGCCAACGGTTCCAATGACCCGAAGGCTGCTGTTGTGGCCTATTTCGGCGACGGTGCCAGCTCCGAAGGCGACGTCCACGAATCCATGGTCTTCGCGGCGTCCTACAACGCTCCAGTGGTGTTCTTCTGCCAGAACAACCACTGGGCCATCTCGGTCCCCACCGAGGTCCAAACCAAGGTTCCCCTGTTCAACCGGGCCAAGGGATACGGCTTCCCGGGCATCCGGGTGGACGGCAACGACGTCATCGCAGTCCATGCGGTCACCGAGTGGGCGCTTGAACACGCACGCGAAGGCCGCGGCCCGGTGCTCATTGAGGCATATACGTATCGCGTCGGTGCCCACACCACGGCGGACGATCCCACCAAGTACCGCGAGTCCGCCGAAGAAAAGGCATGGCGCGGCAAGGATCCCTTGGATCGCCTCGAGAAGTACCTTCGTAGCGAAGGCCTGGCCGATGAAGCTTTCTTTGAGCAAGTCAAGGTTGAAGGCGACAAACTCGCTGCCCATGTCCGCAGCACCACGCAAAGCCTGCAGGGCCCGGACTTCCGCGAGTCATTCGCGGGGGTCTATGCCGAACCGCACCCGCTGGTGGCTGAGGAACTTGCTTGGTTCGAGGAATACTCCGCCGGATTCGAAGGCGACGAGGAAGAGGGGACAGGCAACTGATGACCACCATGACCATTGCCAAGGCCATCAACGAAGGCCTGCGTGCCTCGCTCACCAACAGTCCGAAGTCCTTGCTCATGGGAGAAGACATCGGGCCGCTGGGCGGCGTCTATCGCGTGACCGATGGACTGATCAGGGAGTTCGGTGCAGACCGGGTAGTCGATACCCCGCTGGCGGAGTCCGGCATCGTCGGCACCGCCATAGGCCTGGCCTTGCGCGGCTACCGTCCGATCTGCGAAATCCAGTTCGATGGTTTTGTGTTCCCCGGCTTCAACCAGATCACCACGCAGCTGGCCAAGATGCATTCGCGCAGCGGCGGCAAGCTGACGGTTCCCGTGGTCATCCGCATACCCTATGGCGGCGGAATCGGCTCGATCGAACATCACTCCGAATCGCCGGAAGCGCTGTTCGCCCACACGGCCGGCCTGCGCATCATCACCCCGTCCAATGCCCACGATGCCTACTGGATGATCCAGCAGGCTGTTGACTGCACGGACCCGGTCATCTTCTTCGAGCCCAAGCGCCGCTATTGGCTCAAGGGCGAGGTGGACACCGAAAACCCAGGACCGGCGTCGGACCCGTTCCAGGCGCACGTCGTGCGCGAAGGCTCCGACGCCACCATCGTGGCCTACGGGCCGCTGGTACCGGTCGCCCTGGCCGCCGCAGCGGCGGCGGAAGAGGACGGGCGCAGCATCGAGGTGATCGACCTTCGCTCGATTTCCCCCATCGATTTCGACACCGTCACCGCCTCCGTCAAGAAGACCGGCCGCTTGATTGTGGCGCACGAGGCCCCGACATTCGGGGGGATAGGCGGCGAGATCGCTGCGCGGATCAGTGAGCGCGCCTTCCTGCACCTTGAGGCTCCGGTGATCCGCGTGGGCGGTTTCCACATGCCGTATCCCGTGGCGAAGGTGGAAGAGGACTACTTGCCGGACATCGACAAGCTCCTCGAAGCCCTGGACCGTTCCCTGGCCTACTAGCCACCCCTGATTGCACCCGCCGCCCAGCGGACGGGCCAGCCGAGATCGAGGACCTAAGTGACTGTTAAGAAATTCAACCTGCCGGATGTCGGCGAAGGCCTGACCGAGGCGGAAATCGTCTCCTGGAAGGTCAAGCCCGGCGATACCGTGGCCATCAACGACGTCATCTGCGAGATCGAGACCGCGAAGTCCCTCGTGGAATTACCGTCTCCGTATGCCGGTACCGTGGCGGAATTGCTTGTCGCCGAAGGCATCACGGTTGAAGTCGGAACGGCGATTATCGGCATTTCGGACAACGCGCCGGGAGAACCCGACCCCGCCCCGGCTTCGCCCACGGCCACGGCCGTGCCGGCACCCGCCGCTGAGCCTGCCGCTGAACAGCTCGAAGAGACCCTGATGTACGGCAAGTTGCCCGACGACGCCGGAACGTCCGACGGCGGTCCGGCCGGCGGTCCGCTGGTTGGCTCAGGTCCAAAGGCCGACGCCGTCAAGCGCCGCCCGCGCAAGCGCACGGAAGGCACCGCCGCTGCATCCGTGGCCGCGCCGCGCACGGCACCCGCCGTCGTCGAGCCCGTCGTTGAGCCGGCTGCTCCGGCCCTGCCCCCCGTCGCCGAACAGCAGCCCGCGCCCATAAGCCAGGGAGCCGCAAACCAAGGACCTGCAGGCCAGGCGCCGGGTCTCACTGGCCTCGGCGCAACGGTCAGCGGCCTCGTCAACCGGGTGTTGGCCAAGCCTCCGGTGCGCAAGATCGCCCGCGAACTCGGGATTGACCTGGCCGACGTCGTTCCCACGGGAGCCCGCGGCGAAGTGACCCGCGAGGACTTGGTCAGCTACCAGTCCCAGCGCGATGCCGAGGTGGACCAAGCGGACAAGTTCTGGGGTGCGACCAAGAAACCGCAGGATCAGCGAGTGGAACGGATCCCCGTCAAGGGCGTCCGCAAGGCCACCGCGAAGGCCATGGTGGAATCAGCATTCACGGCCCCGCATGTGAGCATTTTCGTGGATGTCGACGCCAGCCGCACGATGGAGTTCGTCAAGCGGCTCAAGGCCTCCAGGGACTTTGAGGGCATCAAGGTATCGCCGCTGCTGATCCTCTCGAAGGCCGTTATTTGGGCCGCCGCCCGCAATCCGAGCGTTAACGCGACCTGGGTGGAGAACGCAGACGGCAACGGCAACGCGGAGATCCACGTCAAGCACTACATGAACCTCGGTATTGCCGCAGCAACCCCGCGCGGGCTCATGGTGCCGAATATCAAGGATGCCCAGGACCTTTCCCTCAAGGAACTGGCCCTCGCGCTCAACGAGCTGGCCAGTACGGCACGCGCGGGCAAGACCCAGCCCGCGCAGATGCAGGGCGGCTCGCTGACCATCACGAACATTGGCGCCCTCGGTATCGATACCGGAACGCCCATCATCAACCCGGGCGAGGTGGCGATCGTCGCGTTCGGCACTATCAAGCAAAAGCCCTGGGTGCTCGACGGCGAGGTCATCCCCCGCTGGATTACCACGCTCGGCGGTTCGTTCGATCACCGGGTGGTGGACGGTGACCTCTCTGCCCGCTTCATGGCCGACGTCGCGTCCATCCTCGAAGAGCCCGCTCTGCTGCTTGACTAAGCAGGGCGGGGTTGCAGGACTTTGGGGGGTCCTGCACGGTTGGCTGAACTAGTAGGACGTGTAACTGAGCGCAAGGTCGCGCAGTTGCTGGTCGCTCATGCTGCCGATCATGCCAAATGACAGGACCATGGCCAGGGCTCCGACGGCGAGCATCGCGGAAGCAACCACGAGCAACAACTTCCAGTCGGAACGAAGGATGCTGCGGAACGTCTCCGGCATCTGGAGAAACGGAGAGATCATGTTCGGAGCGCTGTCGACCGAGCCGTCGTCAAGTAGCGCCACGATGCGGTCATTTGCCCGGTCGAAGCGCATGGAGCTGATGTGGTTGCCGTGGCGGGCAAGCAGGATATCGTGTCCGACGCGTTGGCGCGGCTGCAGAGTAAGCAAAAGGGATCCCCTACGGGTTGTTGTGATGGGCGGCTCGCGCCCTTGGGGGCCACCTCAATTTTACCGGCGGCGTCCTAGCCGCACGGCCAAAATCGGGGTGAGACCGCCCACCACAACGCGTGATCCCCGTCAAAGCCCCCGGGGCCGGGGAGTCGTTTAAGGTTCGTCAGTCTTGGCGATGTAGACGTCGCACGGCGCATTGTGTGCCACCGTGTTGGCAACGCTGCCGAGAACCCTGGCCAGTCCCTGCATACGGCGGTTGCCGACTACGATCACTTGGGCACCCACACGCTCGGCTTCCTTGACCAAGGCCTCGCCGGCTTTGCCGAAGACAGCTCCATAGCTTGTGGTCAACTGATCGGAGGCGAGTTCCGCGGCCACCTTGCCGGCAACCTTCTCCGCGGCGTCGGCGTCGGAGAGAATCCACTTGTCGCCTCCGCTTTCGACGACCTCCACGTGGGCGCCTTCAAAAGCGGTGATGACGCGCAATTCCGCGCCCAGTGCCGTCGCCAAATTCTTTGCCGAATCGGCGGCCCGCCTTGCTGTTGCGCTGCCGTCGACTCCGACGAGGACTATTCCGCTCATATCCCTGCTCCTTTGCTGATGACATCAATGGCTTCCTGCAAAACCGGCGCCAATCGGCGGACGCCTTCGGCGATGGACTCCGGTGGCACTGCGCTGAAAGCCAACCTCAGTTTGTTGGATGGTTCGTCAGAGTGCGTGAACGCCGCGCCGGGGATGAACACGACCCCAGCATCGATCGCCTTCTTGAGCAGCGGATAGGTGTCGATGCCGTCGGGCAGTGTGACCCAGACGAAGAAACCTCCTTCGGGCCTGGTCCAGCTGAGGCCGGAAGGCATGTGCTCCTCCAGCGCCACCAGCAGGGCGTTGCAGCGTTCCTCGTACAGGGCCCGGTAAGTGTCAATCTGCCCGCGCCAGTCGTAGTCCCGAAGATATGCCGAGATGATCATCTGGTTCAGGGTGGGAGGGCACAGCGTCACGGCTTCAGAGGCCAGGTAGAAGCGCCGCTGCAAGTGCTCGGGTACCAGGGCCCATCCGATCCGCAGTCCTGGGGCGAAGATCTTGGAGAACGAGCCCATGTAGATGACATCGTGTTCGTTCGCAGCCCGCATTGGTTCCAACGGGTGGCCGTCGAAGCGCAAAAGGCCGTAGGGGTTGTCCTCGAGAACCAGGATATTCGCATTGCGGCATATATCGACGATCCGCTGACGCCGCCTCGGAGCAAGTGTGATGCCGGAGGGGTTGTTGAAATTGGGGATCGTGTAGAGGAACTTGATGGTCTTGCCCTCGGCCTGAAGCGCCGCGATCTTGGCTTCGAGGAGTTCCGGGACCAAGCCGTCGTCGTCCATGTCCACTGTCTCAACCTGGACTTGGTACGCCTCGAAAGTGTTCAGTGCACCCACATAGGTGGGGTTCTCCACGAGGACGACGTCACCGGGGTTGCAGAAGACCTTCGTGGCCACGTCCTGGGCCGACTGGGAACCCGCGGTGATCACCACGTTCTCCGGCCGGGCGTCCAGGATGCCCTCCGCGGCCATGATCTCGCAAATTTGGGTCCGCAGTTCCTCGGTGCCTTGGCCGCCGCCATACTGCAGGGCCGTCATGCCTTCTTCCGCGATGATCCGGGCCGCGGTTTGGCCGAGCTTCTCGAGGGGCAGGGACTGCAGATAGGGATTTCCGCCGGCGAGGGAGACGAGTCCGGGCCGCATTGAAATGTCGAAGACGTCACGCACGGCGGATTGCTTGATGTTGGCGGCGCGCTCCGAGAAAAGTTCCTCGTGGCGGTGGGCGGCAGTTGCTGCTCGCTCTATTGCGTCGATTGCTTCGGCGGGCAACTCGGGCCCGGCGTCCAATGTTTCGTGGGTCACATTGAAAGGATACTCCCCGGAGTTGCCAACTGAGCAACGGATGTTTCATCCCAATTTAGGGATTCGCGGTGCGAAGCGCTTTACGTGCTGACGCGGGGAGGCTGGAATAGAGCCATGACGATGCATCCCGAACTCGAATCCAAGGCCCTCCGTTTCCGCGAGCTCCATGCCGCGCCGCATGCACCGTTGGTGCTGGTGAATGCGTGGGATGCGGCATCTGCCCGGATGGTCGAGGAAGCGGGAGCGACGGCGGTGGCGACCTCCAGCTCGGCAGTCTCCTGGAGCCTGGGGTACCGGGATGGGGACCACCTTCCGCGGCAACTCGCGATGGAAGCACTGTCGCGGATTGCGAAGGCCACCCGCTTGCCGGTGACTGCGGATATCGAGACCGGGTACGGGCGTACGGACGAAGAACTCCAGGCTACGGTTCGAGCAGTGCTGGACGCGGGCGCCGTCGGGATAAATATCGAGGACTCAGCGGACCAGCCGCTGAGCGAGATCGCCGAACAGTCCAGGCGAATCGCCCTGATCAGGCAGACGGCCGAGGACGCGGGCGTCGGACTGTTCATCAATGCGCGTACGGACACCTATTGGTCTGGAAAGTTTCCGGACACAGCATATGAGGAAACGCTGCGCCGTGCGGATGCCTATCAGCGGGCAGGGGCCGACGGAATATTCGTGCCGGGGGTGACGGATCTCCATATTCTGCACGAACTTTCCCGGCGGATCAGCGCACCGCTCAATGCCCTGGCCGGCTTGGGTTCGCCGTCGCCCGGCGAATTGCACGACGTCGGCGTGCGGCGAATCAGCATTGGCGGCAGCACTGCCCGGGCGGCCTACGCGAAGGTCTCCAGGCTGGCAATGGAAGTTCTTGGCGATGGAAACTGGTCGGGCCTCGCCGGAACCCGGAGCTACGCAGATATGGACGCGCTATTCGAGTAGCGGGCCGCCTCAGCGCAAGCTCAAGACGTCCGCCAGGATGTTCCCGTCGATGTAGATCGCGGCCTGGGATGCTCCCGTAGCCGCCACGGCGGTCTGCGCCAGCTGGGTTTCGATCCGCGGGTGGTCGCACACGCCTCCAGGGCGACGGGACCCGCTCAGGTTCACGACGGCGGTGGTGCCGTCCAGGTAGCCCGAAACGTACCGCAGCGCGGAACCAGAGAGCGCGTTGTACAAACCTTCCCGGGACGCGGTTCCATCGGGCGCCAGCAGCTGCGCCATTGCCGCGGCCAGCGGGTCGCTGCCCGAAGGGGTGGTGATGTGGACAGCCACGAGGCTGTCGTCACAGCCGAACCGCACACCGCGGCTGCCGCCGTCGCCGATTGCCACGAAATACACGGTGGTTCCGGTCGATTCGCCGGCGGTTGGGAGAGGCAAGGGAGCCGGGGCGGCTACGGGTGCCTTCGGGCTCGCCGAGCTTGGGAGCGATGCCGCGGGCGGGGGGTTGATGTACGGGGGAGGTGCCGGGAGGGGCATGGGAATCGGCCCGGCTACCGGCTCCTGCGTCGGCTGCACGGAGTCGGGTGAAGCTGGTGGTGCTGAGCGTGACCCGCCCGGATCGCCGCCGCCGGGTGAGGCGCAGCCAGCCACGCAGAGCGCGAGGGATAGACATAGCGCGGCGATCGCCGCCGTCGTGCATTCCACGCCGCGTCCGATCCGCATGACAGCCCCCGCTCCTGCCCTGACCACCCTCGGTGCCTGTATCTCAACGTTACGGCTGGCCGCACGGGTGTGGGCCGTTCCGTCCATGACGGTTCGGCCTCAGCTCAGTCACGGAATGGTAGCGGTGAGGTGCCTCTTGCTTCCGTTTCGCAGGGCGTTCCGGCTAGTCGGTCTCTTTGATCTTCCGCCAGCCGCCGGCGCGGTTGTTCGCCACGATCCGCCGCAGCATGGTGACGAGCGGTGCACGCGGAATCTCGTCGTTTTGGTGGAAGGCGATCATTCGGGCGGTCTTGTTATCGTGCCCCGATGTGATGATGTTGTCAGGGTCGGGGACGATTGCGCCGTCGTATAGGAACAGGTTGATGTGGTCCTTAGCTGCGAGCAGCGCGCAGACGTTACCGTCGAGGACGAAGTAAGGCCGAGTGCGGCGCTTGATGGTTTCGACGATTTCGGGCTCGGCTTCGTGGATGAGGTCGCGTAGTTGCCCTGCGATGGTGCGTTGCCAGTCCGGGAGGGCCCCGAGGTAGGCATCGACTTCAGGGTGGCGGTTGTAGTCGGCCATGCCGCCATCGTAGCGCCGGAATGCCCCCGCCCACGCCTCAACGGCGGGACAGGGGCATTCTCGCGGCACGCCGAGCGAACCGCGGAACTAGGCTGCTGCTTCTTCTTCCTGGACAGCGGTCAGGGGCTCAAAGATGGCCTTGATCTGCTCAACAACTTCGGTGTCGTCCTTGGGGTGCAGTTCGGCAAAGCGGACCATGGAGCCCGGAACGGCGAGCTTGACGTTGTCGAGGACCTTGGCGCCGGCGATGCCGGCGGCCTTGCGGGCCTCGTCCTGTGCCCACACGCCACCGAACTGGCCAAAAGCGGTCCCGACGACGGCGGTCGGCTTGCCCGCGAGGGCGCCGGCGCCGTAGGGGCGGGACAGCCAGTCGATGGCGTTCTTGAGGGAAGCGGTCAGGGTGCCGTTGTGTTCGGGCGTGACAAACAGGAGCGTGTCAGCTTTGGCTGCTGCGGCACGCAAAGCCGCGGCTTCGGCCGGAACCTTGCCTTCGACGTCGATGTCTTCGTTGTAGAACGGGATGTTGCCGAGGGAGCCGTGGATCTGTACCTCGACGTTTTCCGGGGCGTTCAGCTGGATGGCTTCGGCGAGCTTGCGGTTGTGGGAATCGGCGCGGAGGCTGCCAACAAGGGCGAGAACGGTGTTCTTGGACATGGGAACTCCTTGGGTCTGGCCGCGGACGGTGCCGCAGGCGCTCGGTTTTGGAGGCTTTTGCTGCCTTCGTAGATTCTAAACGGACTGCGGTCCGCTTAATATTCCCGAGGCTAGAATGTTTTTGTGAGCCTCATCCCCATCCGGCCCGGATCGCCTTTCGGGACGCAGCCGGAGCGCAGCGACGCCGCGCGCAACCGCGAACGGCTCCTTCAAGCTGCGCGGGATCTCGTTGCCGAACATGGCGTGGACGCCGTCACCATGGACATGCTCGCGTGCAGGGCCGACGTCGGGAAAGGAACTGTTTTCCGCCGTTTCGG
Source organism: Arthrobacter sp. NPDC080073 (assembly GCF_040686575.1). Taxonomy (NCBI): domain Bacteria; kingdom Bacillati; phylum Actinomycetota; class Actinomycetes; order Micrococcales; family Micrococcaceae; genus Arthrobacter; species Arthrobacter sp. NPDC080073. The sequence continues at coordinate 93,184 of NZ_JBFBKR010000006.1, read as the reverse complement.
CAGCAGGGCAGGACTCATGATGACCCTCCTGAGCGACGCCGAAGCCGAGTTCCAGCGCGAGTTCATCTTCGGTCCGCCGCCGCTGGGCCCCGGGGCGCCCCCCTGTGAACGCCTCATTGCGTTCGGCGAAGCGCGCATCAAATATGTCGAAGAATACGGCGAGCTGGCCCGTGCCGCGGCGGAGCATTCCCCCCAGAACCGGCACGACGCCCCGCCCGTCGTGTTGTGGCACCGGCACATCGAGATGCTGCTGCGGGAAGCGGGCCTGGACCGCGATCCTTGGCTTTTGGCTCTTTCCCTTGGCGCCACCCTGGATCCCGAGCGCATGCTCCATTCCCTTCGCGCCCACGGAGTCCCGTCGGAGCGCCTCGCGGCGTCGTGGCGCGAACTCGTTACGCGGCTGTTGCGGGACTGCTGACAAAACCTTCGCCGGGCTGCCTTGGCCCGGTAGCGTAGCGGCATGACCCTCTCACCGATCCGTACCGCCGTCGTCGGCTTTGGCCTCTCCGGCAGCGTCTTTCACGCGCCGTTCATCGCAGCCGATCCCGCGTATTCCCTCGACGTCATCGCTACTTCGGACGCCGGCCGTAAGGCCAAAGCGCAGGAACGGTATCCCGGCACGAGGATCGTGGACAGTCCGGAAGACGTTTTGGCCCTGGCCGGTGAGCTGGACCTCGTGGTGCTCGGCACGCCTCCCGCGACCCATCACCCACTCGCGAAGGCCGCGCTCGAAGCCGGGCTCGACGTCGTCGTGGACAAGCCCTTCGCCGTGAGCAGCGCGCAGGGGCAGGAGCTGATCGAGCTGGCGGCGAGGCTGGGCCGAGTGCTCACCGTCTACCAAAACCGCCGCTGGGACGGCGACGCCCTCACGGTGAAGAAGCTGCTCGACGCCGGGACGCTGAGCGAGGTCATGCGCTGCGAGGCGTCGATGGAGCGTTGGGCGCCGGAAATCAGCAAAGCGTGGAAGGCAAGCGCTACGGCCGACGACGGCGGTGGGCTGCTCTTCGACCTGGGAACCCACCTGCTGGACCTGGCTCTCCAGATGTTCGGTCCCGCAGAGGTCACCCATGCTGAAATCCTCGCGCGACGGCCGCAGGAAAAAGCCGATGACGACGTCTTCCTGGTCCTGAAGCACGCTTCCGGTGTGATCAGCCACGTCGCCATGAACGTCAACAGCCAGCTTCACGCACCACGATTCCGCATCCTCGGCAGCGAAGGGGGCTTCGTGAAGTACGGAATCGATCCCCAGGAGCCGTTCATCCTGGCAGGCGGGCTACCCACAGATGCCGGATACGGCGTCGATGATCCGCAGCACTACGGCACCCTGGAAATCGATGGCATTCGGTCCGCGGTACCCACTGAGCGCGGCGCCTACCAGGAGTTCTATCGGATCCTTGGGGAGAAGATCGCCGACGGCGGTGCCGCCTCCGCCTTGCCGCTCCCCGTGGATCCGGCCGGGCCGGTGGAGGTACTCAAGCTGATTGAGCAGGCCAGGGCGCTGGCCTGACCGGCGCGAACTGGCATCAAATGACCCCAAAACGCTTGGGAAAGGTCATCTACTGCCAGTTCGCCTGAAAGTTTTTTGGATCGGGCGTAACCTCCCCGGGACCCCCAACGATGTAAGGGGAGTGTGGACAACGTCCGCACTGATCATCCGGTAGCGACAAAGCCGCTGCCGGAGCAGTCCCAAAACGTTTGTCGGAGGGTTTCATGTCCTTGTTCACTGTCCTTGCCACCAGCAAAATCGCCGCAGGCGTCCTCGCCGCCGGAGCTGTCGCGGTTGGCGGAACCGGCGTAGCAGCCTTCAACGGAGCACTTCCGAGCGGCCTGCAGCAGAGCGCCCACGAACTGGTCGGTGCCCCGGCTCCGGTCGCGACCAAAGCGGCCGAGTCCGCACTGTCCAAGACGGCTGGCGCGTCCCAGATGGCAACGTCCAAGGCCACCGACGCCGTGGCCGACGCAAAGTCCAAGGCCTCGGATGCCGTGGCCGACGCAAAGTCCAAGGCCGCCGCAGCAGCCGCTTCCGCCAAGGCCACCTCGCCTGAGGCGTTCGGCCTCTGCACCGCTCTCCTCAACGGCGGCCTGAAGGGCGATGCCAAGGTGCCCGGCTACTCCTCACTGGTTGTTGCCGCTGGCGGCGAGGCCAACGTCAACGCACACTGCGCAACTGTTGTGACTGAAGGCAAGGCTGCCGGCTTGAAGGCTGACGGATCCGCTTCCGCCAAGGCAGACGCCGACGGAAACGCCGCAGTGCCTGCCGTACCGGCTGTTCCCGCAGTGCCGTCCGCACCGGCCGTCCCCGCTGTGCCTGCCGTGCCGGCTGTCCCGTCCCACGTGCCGACCGCGCCTGTGCAGGTGCCGTCCGATTCAGTCAGCCCGTAACACTGCGGCTACGCTTGAACGGCGGGGCTCCTTGGCTAAATGACAAGGAGCCCCGCGACGCAACAGACTGCAGCAGTGGTCATTCCCAGGCCAGGGACGATGACCGCGCTGCGTGGGATGGAGGGGTCGCGGGTGCTGGACCCTTTGGCTGATGAATATTTGCAGGCGGACGAGGACGATCCCGCTCTGCTCTTCACTGCTGCCTACAACGAGTTTTCCGGACCGGTGTTTGGATACCTTCGCGCCCGCGGCGTAGACGATCCGGAAGCAGTTACCCAGGACGTGTTCCTGGCTCTCTATCCCAAACTGGATACCCTCCGAGGAGGTCTTCAGGGGGCTAAGACCCTGCTCTTTTCCATAGCGCACGCGCGAATGGTGGATCACTATCGCAAGCGGGAACGCACCCCTGACTCCGCGCCCTACGAATCCGATCTGGATTCGCGGCGAACGCCTTCGGCCGAGGACCAGGCATTCGGGCATGGGCAAGGACTGGGCGTAACCGAGCTACTGGCCGGCCTCAACCCCGATTACCGGGAGGTCCTGGCACTACGGGTTGTGGCGGACCTGTCGTTGGAAGAAACAGCGGCCATCATGGGCAAGTCCCAAGGAGCCGTGAAGCAGTTGCAGCGCAGGGCATTGAGTGCACTGAGAGAACGTGCACTACTAAGGAATGGCACATCATGAGCGAAAAATCCGCATCTTTCGGTGAGCAAGGCATTGACCGCCTGCTTGCTGAAGCCGGGCTCGACGAAGCGTACGAGATCCGGACCGAGTTGCTGGAACTGCGCGCCCTCGCGAGCAGCCGGCCGCAGCCATCGGCGGCTGTGCAAGCCTTGATGGCACCTGCCCGCGTCGCGGCCGCGCCGGTTGAAGCCGTTGCGCCGGTTGAGGCTGTTACCGCTGTGGAGAATGCTGTGGCGGCTTCCGGCGCCGCGGCTACACCTATTGACGAACTGGCCGCCCGTCGCCGCAAAAAGGGCCGTTTGACCTTCGCCGCTGTTGCCGTTGCGGCTTCCCTTGCCGCCGGAGCTACCGCAGCGGCCGCGTCCGACGGCGGCATTCCCGGAACGATTGAACACTTGGGCGCCGTGGTGGGTTCGGTCGTCTCGCAGCTCAGCCCTGGATCGGGCGGCAAGGCTCCGCAACAACAGGGAACACGTCCGGAGCCTGGTCCCATGCTTACTAGGGGGACAAGCATTCCGGCGTCGCCTTCTCCGGAGTCCTCCAGCCCCGACGCCCAGAACAACAACAAGCATCCATCGCCGCATGCCACTCCCGGCACTACGGCGCCCGGGTCCGAGCCGGATCCGCGTAATGGATTGCATGACATCACCAAGGGCCGCCCGGGAGGTGTCACGATCCCGACGCCGGCGGTCCCAACGCTCCCGTTGCCCCAGCCCGTTCCCTCCGAGATCCTCCCGGGCAACCCGGTTAAGCCGTAGCCGGCGGCGTTCGCGCCGGGCGCCGGAGCCGCTCAGGCGGCGGCGTGTAGCTCGGTGACGTGGGCGTATTTGAGGGCCTTGGCTTGTGCTCGGAGCCGGCGTCGGTGGCGTTTGGAATGCGGAGGGTCTGTGCCTTGTATCCCGGTTCCGGGCAGGGGTGGGGCTGTTGATTGGTAGGTATGGCCGGTGGGGGTGCGGATGTCCAGGACGTGCCGTGTCCCGGGGCTTGTTTCTGCCATCCAGCCGGGGAGTTCTTTGGTGTGGTTGCAGGCTTCGCACAGGCCTGCGCCGTTGGCCAGGCTGGTGGTGCCGCCGTTGTGCCAGGGAACGACGTGGTCGAAGTGCCGGATGGGTGCGTCGCAGTAGGGGGTCCGGCAGGTGTTGTCCCGGGCCTGGATGAAGCGGCGCATGCCTGCCGGGAAGAGCCGCGCCCGCGAATCCGCGGCGACGAGCTCCCCGGTTCCGGGGGCGGTGTAGAGCCGCCGGAGCCAGAGCTTGAGTTCCTGACCGCTCTCCGGCTCGCTCGCCGTGAGGAGTGTCCGGGCCCAGGCGGCGGGGACGATGCCGTAGCCGGGCAGGCGTGCCGGTTCGGCGTCGCCCTGGAACAGGGTGCGGTCGGTCATGACGAGCTGGACTTCGACCCCGGTGATCCCGCCGGGGGTGCCGGTGGTGCGTTCGACCAGGGCATCGGCCATGATCTGCCCCCGGGACCGGGTCTCCCCGCCGGAGCGGAGGGTGTCGGCGTGCCGGGACAGGGCCGCGTGCACGGCCACGCCCTGGGCGACGGGGAGCAGCGCGGTCAAATACGTCATGGTGTCCGGGGCCGGGCGCAGGCTCACGTGCCGTTCCTCGGCGGCACGTGCCGCCCGCCGGGTGACCGAGCGCGGGTCGCGGCGGTAGGCCGCGGCCCGGGCCGCGGCGATGATGGCCTTGTCTCCGGCGCCGTCGAAGACTCCGGTGTCGGCGGCCAGTTCCTCATCCACGGCGCAGCGGTCCTCGGCGGACAGGCAGGCCGTTTCCTTCACCACCAACGTGGCGCGCCATTCGTTGAGCCGTCCGGTCTCGAGGGCGGCGAGGGTGTGCGGCATTTCGCCCACGAGGGCTGTGGCGAGTCCGTGGAGCCGGGAGGCGCGCGCGGGGGATTCCCGCCGGGCCAGGGCCACCTGGGCCGCGACTCCGCGTCCGCGTTCCTCGGCCGGGACACCCGCGGCCGCGTCGGCGCTGCGCCGGGCGGCATCGAACGCGACCGCGATCCTCGCCTGCGCGGCCGAGGCGGCGGACTTCAGGTCCTCAAGCCCACGCAAGAGGTTGATCAACTCGGCACAGTCGGCCGGTTCGGTGCGGCCGGTAAGTTCGGTGCCCCCGTCCGGTGCCGCGGCGTTCGCGGGGCCCGGCCGAAGCGAGTGCACGGCATCGATCAGGTCCCGCACCTGGACGCCCGGGACAGCAACATCCGGACCCGCGCCGCCCGACGGCGCGCCCGATCCGATCAGCTGTGCTCCCCGGTTCCCTGCCATAAGAAAAGCATCGCAGAGGGGTCCGACTTTTTAGGCGGGACAACCAGTCCAGCCGAAAACCCGGAAGATCGAAAGGACTCCTCATGTTGTTGATGGGCCGCTTTCCGTGACCGCCACCCGGCTGCGTTCATCAACGAGAAGGCCAGATCGAAGCCGTTTTTCGGCAATTAGGTGCGGATCGGGATGCCGGCGCTGCCGCCAGTCAATTGCTCGCCTCCGTGATCGGGCTCAGTGTGCTCGTCAAGGCAGGTGGGCAGGCAGGGAAGTTCGGCGCCGTTGTCGACGACATCGTCGACGGATTATGACGCGGAGGGAATCGACGGGACACGGCAGGCGCGTGCCGCTTATGCCGATCCTGTCTTATGCCGATCCTGTAAAGAGTTCGATCCCGGCCGCGGTCGCGGCTTCTCCATAGGCGTGTGCCAGGTCAGCGAGGCTCGCGTGTCTGTTCAAGCCGCTCGGGTTCGGGACCACCCAGACGAGGGCGCCGCCGAGAGGGTCCGGCTGGCGTCCAATCGTTGCCCGGGGCCGCCCGAAGGCAGTCCTGTAGGCGGTGATTCCCAATACCGCCACCACTGGCGGAGCGATGCCTTCGATGCGGTCTGAGAGCGCTTCGGCTCCAGCGACGAGCTGCTCTGCGGTGAGTTCGTCCGCGCGCGCCGACGCTCCCGCGACGAGGGACGTGATGCCGACGCCACGTTCACGCAGATGCTCGAGGTCTTCGGGACGGAAGCCCGCGGAAGCATCTATCCGCCGATCGATGATTCCCGCCCGGTAGAGAGCAGGATAGAAACGGTTGCTCCCGCCGCCAAAATGCGCCTGCACCGCGACGGCACGCAGGCCGGGATTTATGCCGACGAACAAGAGCCGTGTTTGGTCCCCGAGCAGGTCCGGCAGGCTCCGGCCTCGGAACGAATCAAGGGCAGACCGACTAAATCCCATCACTCCATCTTCGGGCTTCCGGAAGCGGAGAGCTACGACGGCGGGGTGCCGCTTCCCATGGAAGCCGCACCCCGCCGTCGGGATCGCTAAGCCGCGCCCGTCAGCGGCGAAGGGAAACTACGCCGAAACGAGGTTGTGCCAGTCGGCGACGAGGGGCAGGTTGTGCGCCTCCGAGACCGAGCGGTGCGTGACCTTGCCTGCGGCGATGTTCAGGCCGGCTGCCAGGGCGGGGTCGCGGTCGAACGCGGCCTTGACGCCCAGGTTGGCCAGCGACACCGCGTAGCGCAGGGTGACGTTGGTCAGAGCGTAGGTGGAGGTGTTCGGAACGGCGCCCGGCATGTTGGCGACGCAGTAGAAGATCGTGTTGTGGACCTTGTACGTGGGTTCCTGGTGCGTGGTGGGGTGGGTGTCCTCGAAGCAGCCGCCCTGGTCCACGGCGATGTCCACCAGCACGGAGCCGGGCTTCATCCGGGAGACGAGCTCGTTGGTGACGAGCTTGGGAGCCTTGGCGCCCGGGATCAGCACGGAACCGATGACGAGGTCGGCGTCGACCACGGACTTCTCGATCTCGTAGGCGTTGGAGGCGACAGTCTTCAGGCGGCCTTGGTAGAGGGCATCCAGTTCGCGGAGGCGGTTGATGTTGATGTCCATAATGGTGACATCGGCACCCAGGCCCAGGGCCATGGCGGCGGCGTTGGTTCCAGCGACACCGGCGCCGAGGACAACGACCTTGGCCGGGCGTACACCCGGAACGCCGCCCAGCAGCACGCCCTTGCCGCCGGCAGGAGCCATGAGGGAGGAAGCGCCGACGACGACCGACAGGCGGCCAGCGACCTCGGACATGGGTGCGAGCAGGGGCAGCGTGCGGCCTTCCTGGACGGTTTCGTAGGCGATGGCGGTGACGCCCGAGTTGATGAGCTCCTGGGTCAGTTCAGGCTCAGCGGCCAAGTGCAGGTAGGTGAAGAGGATCAGGCCCTTGCGGAAGCGGTGGTACTCGGCCTTGATGGGTTCCTTGACCTTCATGACCATGTCAGCGCGTGCCCAAACGTCGTCGGCCTCGGCCACGATCTCCGCGCCGGCAACCGCGTATTCCTCGTCCGTGATACCGGAGCCCAGGCCTGCGCCCCGCTCCACCAACACAGTGTGGCCGTGGGTGCGGAACTCGTGAACGCCTGCGGCTGTGATAGCAACGCGGAATTCGTTGTTCTTGATCTCTTTGGGGACACCGATGATCATTTTGGGCTCCATGTTCGAAAGGCTTCAACGGCCTTTTCTCTGCGGCGGACTGTGATTCCAGAATAAATCCGCTGTGAGCCAGGCGACACGAAAGGCGATGGCCGTCGTCGTGAACTTTCTTGTATTTCCGGGGTTTTTGCCTCCTGCAACTCGACAGTTGTCGAAGCTGAGAACGTCAGGTGTCGCCTGATGTTCGTCGGGCGATTCGGGATCCGACATGAATTCTCGCCCGCCAGTTGAAACGCATGTTTCATGAATGATTCTTCTTGTGACATTTGTGTCATTTCGTTGAAACGTGGCTTTCCTATCGTGGATGAGCAACAGCGCACCTCCGTCCAACGATTGGCCAGCACCATGAAGACACACACCTCTTCGACTGTTGTTCCTGCAGCCAGGAAGCCCCTGTACAAGTCCTTGTTCGTCCAGATACTCGCCGCCGTGGTTGCAGGTGTGCTGATCGGCCACTTCTGGCCCAGTGTCGGTTCCGGACTGCGTCCTCTTGGCGACGGCTTCATTCAGCTCATCAAGATGATCATCGCGCCACTGATCTTCCTGGTCATCGTCACCGGAATCGCGGCGGTGGGGGATGTCAAGGCCGTAGGCCGTGTCGGAGCCAAGGCACTCATCTACTTCACCGGGGCCACACTGTTCGCCCTGGCATTCGGCCTGGTGGTGGGCAACCTCGTCCAGCCAGGGGCAGGGCTCAACATCGATCCGAATTCGCTGAGCCAGGACGCCTTGAACGCCAAGACCAACACCGCCCCGCCCAAGGACGTGGGCCAGTTCCTGCTCGGTGTCATCCCCACCAGCGTCGTGGGCGCCTTCGCGAACAACAACCTGCTGCAGGTCTTGTGCTTCTCCGTCTTCTTCGGTTCGGCCGTTGTTGTCATCGGCAAGGAACGGTGCGAGCCTGTGCTCACGTTCATGGAGACCGTCCTGGACGTGTTCTTCAAGATCATGGCCTGGGTCATGCGGGTGGCACCCATCGGCGCGTTCGGGGCCATGGCGTTCATCATTGGCCAGTACGGACTGGATTCATTGGGCACATACGCAGTACTCATCGCGGCGTGTTACGGCGCCGCCGTCGTGTTCATCGCTTTGCTCTTCCTCGTGGCGTGGGGCATCGCCCGGGTGCCGCTCTGGCAGTTTTTGAAGTACACCCGTGAAGAGTTCCTGCTGGCCCTTGGTACGGCGTCCACGGAATCCGTCATGCCGCGCATCATGGCCAAGCTCTCCAACGCAGGTTGCTCGCGAAGCACCACCGGCCTGGTTATTCCGACCGGCTACTCCTTCAACCTCGACGGTGCCGCAATCTATCTGTCGATCTCCCTGCTTTTCCTCGCCCAGGCTTTCGGGCACCATCTCGATCTCGGCCAGCAGCTCGTGGCGCTGGGGATCCTCATGCTCACCTCCAAGGGCATGGCGGGCGTTCCCGGTTCAGCCTTCCTCGCTTTGTCGGCCACGGCTGGTGCCTTGGGGATATTTCCTGTTGCGGGCGTCGCGCTTCTCCTGGGCGCGGACCGGCTGATGGATTCCATGCGGGTTGTAGTGAACCTGCTCGGCAACTGCGTGGCCACCTTTGTCGTCGCGAAGTGGGAAGGTGAGTTCGATCGGGACGCCATGCTTCGTGCCTTCCGGGGGGACGCCGCCCTGCCCGAAAAAGCCAGCGAGGCTCCCATACCGGCCCACGCCTGATAGATGGACCACGCTGGATCAACAAATCCGCCACTCGTGTGCGGCAAGCAAAGTAGTCTTGCTCCATGCAGCAAGACGTGGAGAAAATCGTCGAGGACGTCGCACTCAAATTGGGCCGCGGACTCTCCCTGGAAGACCTCGACGGCGTGCTGCTCGCCTACAGTTCCAACCAGTCCCACGCCGACCGTGTGCGAGTGAATTTCCTCCTAAGCAAGCGGGTCCCGGTGGACGTCAGTGCGTGGCAGCTCTCGCACGGCATCGCCACCGCGGTGCGTCCCGTCGTCGTGCCCGCCAATGAAGAACTCGGGATGGTGGGACGCGTCTGCGTCCCGCTGTTGGTGCGCGGATTCCGCGTGGGGTACCTCTGGGTCCAGCAGGACCTTGACGAGCAGACCGCGACGGCGATACTCGCCGAGTTGCCCGGCGTCCGGGACGAGTTGGACCTCCTCGCGGGGTTGCTACTCGATTCCAATACTGCCGAATCGGAGTTCCGGCGCAGGCGTGAGCAGGAATTCCTGGCTGCATGCCAGGGCGAGTCCAATGCGGTGGCGGCCGTAGCGGGGTGGAAGGAAATCCAAGGCCGGGGGCCGTGGCAGCTGGTTACCGTGCTCGACGCGGAAGACAGTGGCGGCGTCTCGGATCCGATCGCGGCGACCCTGACGCACCGTTCCGCCGCGCTGCAAGCAACTATCGGAGTCGATTCCGTGCTTTTCAGCGCCGGCACCGAGACGCATTCGGTCCTGTTGTTCCGTGAAACGGGCGGACGGGCGGAGCACGCCCAGGTCCTGGTTCATTATCAGCTGGAACTCGCCAAGCGCGCCGGCCGGAAGGTGGACAGGGTCATTCTCGGCATCAGTGAGCCGTTTTCAGTCATCCGCCAGCTGGGCCTGGCCTACCGGCAGTCGAAGCTCGCCGCCCAGGCTGCCGCCGTCGATCCTCCCCTCGGCGAGCTCGTGGACAGCCGCTCGGCCGGGATCTACCAATTGTTCGATAGGCTCCAGGCGCCCGGTGGGTGGGACGATTCGGGCTCGGCACATTTCCAAGTGATCGAGGATGCGGACCGCAACGGCGAGCTGCTGCCCGTGCTCGAACTGCTTTACGACAGCGACGGCTCCGTGCAGGACGTGGCCGCGAAGCTCCACCTGCACCGCAGCAGCATCTACAACCGGCTCGCCAGGGTCCGCCAGCTCATCGGTGCAGATCCGCTGAATGGCGCGACGCGGCTCGAACTCCATGCAACGCTCAAAGCGCGCCGCTGGGCGGGCCGCCCGCGGATTTGAAGCCGCTGGAGCCGGACGCCGCTGGTACCGGGAAGCCGCTGGAGCCGGACGCCGCGCTGGCCTACTTGTTGAGCTGCCTTAGCTGCAAGCTGCAGCGCCAGCGGTCCGGACGGTGCTGAATCATTTGCGTCCGGGTGCGCCGGCAGCACCGCCCGTGCCACTCAACGGCAAGTGTTCGATGCCCTCCCATCCTCACTGCAGGGCCTTGGTTGCTGCGTCCAAAATCGACCCAAGGTCAACGCCGGACTGCGTGGGTTTCGGCGTGGGAGTAGGGCTGGGCGGGTTCCGCGGCTTCCAAGAACCAGTGGGCGCGGGCGTGGGAGACGCTGGGTCCGTCGGATCCGGCGTCGGGGTGGGGCTCGTTGGCCCCGGCGGACCGGGGCTGGGGGCCGGCGCCGGCTGGGCCGGAACCGGAGTGGACGGAACAGGCACCGGGGTGAGGCTTGGGGGCAGTGCTGACGGGGAGGTAGGAACCTGGACGGAGTTCGACGGCGCAGAAACACTCGACGGTTGGACGGCGGCGGGTCCCTGCGGAGAATGCTGCGCCGGGTCCGCGGCGGTCTGGCCGGACTTGGCGCTCGGGGTAGCGGCCGAGGGTGATGCTGCTGGGCTGAGTGGAGTGCTTGCCGTCGTCGAAGGAACGCTGAATTGCGTGGAGTCTTGGCTCTCCGGGCTGGTCGCGCCCTGGGTCTGCGTCTGCTGGCCAAAGAAGGGCAACTCAAGGGCCTGGCTGACCGAAGCCGCCGCCAACAAGATACCTAAGGCACCCGTCACCACGGCCATTCGATTGCTCATCGTCCGAATGGTGGCAGCCTTCTTAAGGACGGCGTGCGGTTCGCGGCTAAAGGACGAACCGGTGAACGACGCCAGCCCAACGGCGGCACGGGGCGCTGGCTGGAGTGGCGTTGTGGCCGCCTTCTCAGTTCTCGCCGGCTCTGCAGGCTCCGTAGCGACCGTGGGAGCAGTCACCGTCGGAATGGCGGCGGTCGCCGGCTCTGCCGTCTCGGCAGCCACCGTCGGAATGGCCGCGGTTGCCGGCTCTGCGGTCTCGGCAGCCACCGTAGGAGTAGCCACCGTCGGAATGGCCGCGGTTTCGCTGGCTTGGGAAGCTCTCCTCCGTTCGGCTGCGCGGGCGGCCGCGCGCGTGGTGGGAACCGCCGTCGTCGGGGTTGCCCTGGTGGCGGGGTCCGGCGTCGAAATCAAAGGTTCAGAAGCCGGTGCAGCAATGAACGGTTCGCTGTCTTTGGCCCGACGACGTCCGGTTGGTTTGATGCGCTCGCCCGCCACTTGGGCACGGCGAGGCTGATCCATGGTTGGGGACATGGTGATTGCCTCTCAACGCCTTCGAGGTTAGCTGTCGGGTTCGGACGAGGCCGTCCGGCCGCACATGGCGGCTTCACCCCAAGGGCCTGTGGAGAATTAGGCCCGGAGACTCTGGGTCCCCCGTCTCTGCCGCGGGTCTGGCGGATTCCGGATTGCGGCAGAGCTCGGCGTCAACCCGGAAGCGGCCCAGTTGGGGATGGGTCGCCCCTTGACGTTACAACAGCCGCGGCCCGAAGTCACATTTGGGTAACGGGGGCGGTGTCGCGTGGGTGGGATCCGGGCGAAAGTACGGTCAAGATGCTATTTGCGTGAGGGCAGCTTTTGGGCGGGCCGCGTGATCCTTGGGTGGTGCAGGTGCAGAATGGTCGCATGGACCTGCCAGTGATGCCACCCATCTCGCCCATGCTCGCCAAGTCTGTTCCATCCATCCCCGATGTTGGGCACTTTGAGCCCAAATGGGATGGCTTCCGAACGATCGTCTTCAAAGACGGGGACGAGATCATCCTTGGCAGCCGCAACGAACGGCCCATGACGCGCTATTTTCCTGAACTCGTGGAGGCGCTCCGGAAGAACCTCCCGCCGAAGTGCGTGATCGACGGTGAGGTTGTCCTCATCGCGGACAACCGGCTGGACTTCGAACGCCTCCAGCAGCGTATCCATCCTGCTGACAGCCGTGTGCGAATGCTTGCTGAAGAGACACCGGCGTCGTTGATCGCCTTCGATCTCCTTGGACTGGGCGAGGACAATCTCATGGATCGTCCGTTCAGCGAGCGGCGCGCCGCACTCGTGGAGGCTCTCGCCGCGGCGAAGGCCCCTGTCTTTGTCACTCCGGCCGTTCATGACCTTGCCCGGGCGCACGAATGGTTCACCCTTCTTGAAGGCGCGGGACTCGACGGGGTGGTTTCCAAGCCCCTCGATGGCGTCTACCAGCCGAACAAACGCGTCATGTTCAAGACCAAACATGAGCGGACCGCGGACTGCGTTGTGGCGGGATTCCGCTGGCACAAGACCGCCAAGGTGGTTGGATCGTTGTTGCTCGGGCTCTACGACGGGGCAGGACGCCTGCAACATGTGGGGGTCGTGGCATCGTTTCCGATGGCTCGCCGGGAAAGCCTTGTGGCCGAACTCGAACCATACCAAGCCGATCTCAGTGAACACCCTTGGGGCAAAGGGGACGGCCAGGAAGCCGGAGCGGGTTCACGGATGCCGGGAGCCGTTAGCCGTTGGAGCGCGGGCAAGGACTTATCTTTCGTACCGCTGCGCCCCGAACTCGTTATCGAGGTTGCCTACGACTACATGGAGGGCGATCGGTTCCGGCACACCACACAATTCCGTCGCTGGCGTCCGGACCGCGACCCGCAGAGTTGCACCTACGCACAGCTGGAAGAACCGGTGGACTTCGATCTCGGCGAAATCCTGTCGCTGCCGCAGTGAGGTTCCCGGGTGCCGGGCGTTTAGTCCGTGGTGGCGTCGTCCCCGGTGGTGGCTTCGGCTTGCTCTCGCTTCTGCGTTTCCAGCCATGCCATGATGTCGGCGAGCCTGATGCGGCGGTGTGTGCCGCGGTATTCCACCGGGATTTCGCCACGGTCGGTCATGTTCCGCAGGTAGGTGTGCGAGATTCCCGCGAGCTCGGCCGCCCTCGACGTCGTGAGCATTTCCTCGACGATGCTCACGGTCACCGCTTCGCCTCGGCCCAGCCTGCCAAGGAGGTCGACGACGGCGTCCCTCGCCTCATCGGGCAGCCGGTGGACCGTGCCGTCCACGAAGACGGTGATGTCGTTGCTGTCCTGGAGTGAGCGAGCCAGGTTCCGGGCGTCGTCCGCGGGCAAGCCAGGCGTCACGCGGGGAGCTATCAATGCCATGGCAGAAGCCTAGCCGCGCTCGAGGCTGTGCGGTTACGCCGCCGTGTTAGATTCACGCCTATGGTCAACTACCCCGCAAATCCGGATCCAGGCCCTGCCGTGGCCGCGGCAATCGAGCTCTTGGTCCGGCACGGCTACGACACGACCTCCGTGGACGACCTCGCCGGCGCTGCCGGGATCAGTCGAAGCACGTTTTTCCGCAAGTTCGGATCCAAAGAGGACATCGTTTTCGCCGATCACGACCGTATCCTGGCACAGGTTGAGGAGTTCCTTGCGGGAACGACGGCGGATCCGTTGCGGGCCGTTGTGGAGGCGGCGCTCCTGGTCTTCGGCCACCACGTGGGCAACCGGAAAACCTCCCTCGCCCGCTACGAACTTCTGCATCAGGTGCCTGCCCTTCGTGATCGTGAACTGGTCATGACACATCGTTATCAGCGGGCCTTCCGGAACCATCTCTCTTCCGCTCTTCCCGAGGGCGAAAACCGGGAGCTCACTGCCGTGGCCTTTGCTGCATCGGTAGTCGCGGTGCACAACAGCGTCCTGCGCGAATGGCTGCGGGCTCTTTCTGCTGGCGAAGACGTCGAGCGCGACGAACGCGAGGGGCGGGAAGCGGAAGCCGTGGGGTTGGCCGTTCGGCTCGGGCGTGAGTTGGGTACTCTGGCCGACACTTTCGCCAAGGTTTCAGCCGGGGAGGCCGGCAGCCAGGCGGCCGGTGCGCCTACTCCGGAAAGCGGCCGTCCCGCCGTCGTGGTTGCTGTCCTGGATCCAGCAGCGAGCACAGACCAGATCCTCCAAGCAGTCCGGGACGCACTGGCTTAGCGTTTGATCCAACAGAACCTCGTTGGCATTGAGTTCCTTGACATGAAACTGAGTGTCAGGTCATGCTGGGAGTCGCAGAGTGCAAACCCAGAGCGAGGATTCCCCATGACGACGACGTCCGATAGCACTTCCGAAGAACTGGATGCTGTTTTTCCGGCCGGGGCTGTTTTCCCGGTCGGAACCATGGAGCCCGAGTATGTCCTGAACGAATCCCTGGACCCGGACCCGGCTTCCGTCTTCAAGGACATCAGCCGCGACGACCGCGCTTACTGGGACCGCGCCCGGACGTTTGTCCAGGACGAGGTGCTCCCGGTCATCGCGGGGTACTGGGAGCGCGCGGAGTATCCGTTGCACCTGGTGAAGCGTCTGGGTGAACTTGATCTGCTTCGCGACGGGATCAACGTCGACGGGTTCCCGGCCATGAGTAAGACCGCCGCCGGGCTGGTCACGATGGAACTGAGCCGCGGGGACGGCTCCATCGGCACGGTTGTCGCGGTCCAGGGTGGATTGGCTTTGCGGTCCGTGGCCGAATGCGGTTCCCCGGAGCAGCAAGCCCGCTGGCTTCCCGCGCTTTCCCGAGCCGAGGAATACGGTGCCTTCGCCTTGACCGAGCCCGCGCACGGCTCCGATTCGGTGGGACTCGAGACGACAGCGACGCCCGTCGAGGGCGGTTATGTGCTCAACGGTGAAAAGAAATGGATCGGCAACGGCTCGATCGGCGGCCTAACAGTGGTCTGGGCTCGTGGCGACGACGGGCAGGTCCACGGATACCTTGTCCCGCAGGATTCCCCCGGATACTCCGCCACGACCATCGAGGGCAAGCTGTCACTCCGGGCCATCTGGCAGGCCCACATCCGCCTCGAGAATGTCTTCGTCCCGGCGGAAAACGTGCTCCAGGGTGCCCGGACTTTCAAGGACACGGCCCGGGTGCTCTTGGCGACCAGGCTGGGAGTGGCCTGGTCCGCCGTCGGGCATGCCACTGCCTGCTACGAAACCGCTGTGCAGTACGCTGCCCAACGCCGGCAGTTCGGCCGCCCGCTGGCCGCTTCGCAGATTGTGCAGGAGCGTCTTGCGCGCATGCATTCCGA
Source organism: Arthrobacter sp. NPDC080073 (assembly GCF_040686575.1). Classification (NCBI taxonomy): domain Bacteria; kingdom Bacillati; phylum Actinomycetota; class Actinomycetes; order Micrococcales; family Micrococcaceae; genus Arthrobacter; species Arthrobacter sp. NPDC080073. Next base: position 77,598 of record NZ_JBFBKR010000006.1, on the reverse strand, counting down.
GCTCGCCACCATGCAGCTCATGGTCATGCAGATGACCAGGCTGGACGAAAAGGGTGCGCTGACGCCCGCGCAGGCGGCGCTCGCGAAGTTCACGTGTACGCGAACTGCCCGCAGCATCGCCTCGAACGCGCGCGACCTGCTCGGAGGCAACGGCATCTTGTTGGCAAACCGCGTGGCCCGGCACTTCGCCGATATCGAAGGCATCCACACATATGAAGGTACGGAGACTGTCCAGGCGTTGATTATCGGACGCTCGATTACGGGAATCTCCGCCTTCGCCTAAGCGGCACCCCCGGAACGCGTCTATATGTGAGCGGCGTTGCCCGAAACGTGGCTATATGTGAGCGGGCGTTGCCCGGGAGGCGGCTACTCCGCGTCGAGGTCCGTTTCCAGCAACGTCACGAGGGAATCCAGGGCCGCGTCGGCGCCGTCGCCTTCTGCGCGGAGCACCACGACGTCGCCCTTTGCCGCACCGAGCGTCATGAGCGAGAGGATGCTGGCGGCGTCGAGCGCGTCATCGGGTGCCGATCCGGCCATCGCGATGGTCACTTCAACCGGGGATTCTCCCGCGGCTTCGGCAAAAATCGCCGCGGGGCGGGCGTGCAATCCGGAGCGGCTGGCGATGGTTGCGGTGCGTTCGGGCATGGTTTCTCCTTGTGTTCAGGTAGGACAGTGCAGCCGGGCTCAGAGCCCGAGTTCCTCGAGGATCGGCAGTTTGGCGCGGACCCAGGCCTTTGCGTCAAGCGCGTCGGGTGCACTGAGCGCGAGCCGGGCCAACTCTTGCGCCTGTTCCAACGTCACCGTTTTGAGCACGGTTCCGACGGCGGCCAGCGAGCGGGCGGTCATGGACAGTGTGGACACGCCCAGGCCAACGAGCACGACGGCGAGGGCGGGGTCCGCGGCTGCCTCACCGCAGACGCCAACGGGTTTGCCGTTGCCCTCTTCGGCCGAGCCCGCGACAGTCAGCTGCACGAGCCGCAGAACGGCGGGCTGCCAGGGGGTGTTGAGTTCGGCGAGGGGGCCGAGTTGCCGGTCGGCCGCCATGGCGTACTGCGTGAGGTCGTTGGTGCCGAGCGAAGCGAAGCCCACGTGGCGCAGGACCGAGGCCGCGGTCAATGCCGCCGAGGGAACTTCCACCATCACCCCGGGGGTCTTGATTCCCGCGGCGCTACACAGCGAAGCGAAGCGGGCGGCCTCGGCCGCGGTCGAGATCATGGGGGCCATGACCCACACGTCAGCTTCTGATTCGCCGGCTGCGATGGCAATGGCCTCCAGCTGGCGTTCCAAAACTCCGGGCGTGGTGAAGTCGGTGCGGTAGCCGCGCACACCGAGGGCCGGGTTGGGTTCGGTGGCGTCGGTGAGGAAGGGAAGGGGCTTGTCAGCGCCGGCGTCGAGGGTCCGGAGCACCACTTTCTTGCCCGGGAAGGCGTCGAACACGCCCCTGTACGCGGCGGCCTGTTCCAGGACGGTCGGTTCGGTGTCGCGTTCCAGGAAGCAGAATTCGGTGCGGAAGAGGCCCACGCCCTGGGCGCCCAATGCGGCGGCCGCGGCAGCGTCCTTGGCACCGCCGACGTTGGCGAGGAGGGGCACCAAGTGGCCGTCCGCCGTCGTGCCGTTTCCGTCAAAAACCGCCAGGGTGGCGGCATTTTCGAGCCATGCGAGGGCGGCTGCGCGCTGCTCTTCGGTGGGTTCGAGGGAGAGTGAGCCGGCAGCGCCGTCTACAAAGACTTCGGCGCCGTCAGGAATTTCGTCCACTCCGCGGGCCGCGACGACGGCGGGCAGGCCGAGCGAGCGCGCGATGATCGCCGTATGGGATTGCGGTCCGCCGCCCGAGGTGACCAGTGCTCTCACGACGGCGGGGTCCAGCGTTGCGGTGTCGGCGGGAGCGAGGTCTTCGGCCACCAGGATGAACGGAGTGTCCGACGCCGGGATCCCGGGGGCGGGGACCCCGCGAAGTTCGGCGACGATCCGGGCGCGGACGTCCAGGACGTCTGTGGCGCGTTCGGCCATGTATCCGCCCAGGTTGTGGAGCATTTCAGATACGGATGCGCCGGCTTCCCAGATGGCGCGCTCGGCGGAGGTGCCGTTGTTGTTGATGAGCTTGGTGGCCGACTTCAGGAGCATGGTGTCCTTGGCCATGAGCGCGGTGGCTTCCAGCACCGCTTTACCGTCTCCGCTGGCCTTGTCCGCGCGTGCTTTGAGTTCGTCGTGGACCGACTGGGCCGCCGCTTTGAGGCCCGCGACGGCCTCTTCCGCAGTGGTGGATGCGGCTAGCTGCTCGCCCGACGGCGGTTCGCTGACCGGTTTGGGCATCTGACGGATAGTGCCAATGACGCGGCCCGGGCTAACGCCTACTCCTTGGAAATTCTGCACTGAAATCCTCTGTTCCTGCTGTCGGATCGGACCCACCGGCTGCGGCGCCTCGGGGTCCGAAAAAATCTCCTGTGACTCACTTCATATAGCGTTGCTATAGGTGCTAGGGTAGCGGCTATGAGTTTCGATGACCAGCTTCCGCCCAAAACTCGGCTGCTCCGTGCAGCTGCCGAGTTGCTGGCGAATTCGGACGGGTCACCGGTCTCTACGCGCCAAATCACCAAACTCGCAGGCGTCACGGCGCCCACGCTTTACCATCACTTCGGCGACAAGGAGGGGCTATTCGACGCGGTCGTTTCAGCTGGCTTCGAGGAGTATGTGGCGGGAGAGCGGGACTTCGCACCCTCTGGGGAACCCCTGGAGGACGTCCGGCGGATGTGGGATAACCACGTCAAGTTCGGACTTACCCAACCGCACCTTTACCTGGTGATGTTCGGCAACATCCGTCCGGAAAGCAGGCCGGCCATCGTGGCTGATGCCGAGTCGCTCCTGGAGGAAATGCTGAGCAAGGCAGCCATGGCCGGGCAGATCAACGTACCTCCGCGGGAGGCGGCCAGAAGCATCCTGGCGGCCAACGTTGGCGTTACGCTCATGCTCATTGCCGAGCCTTTGGAAGACCGGAACCTCGAGCTCTCCACCATGACCCGGGATTCCATGATTTTCGCTGTGTCCACGGAAACAGCCCGTGGCGCCGCAGCAGACGACTCCGGCAAGTCGTCGGTTGTTGTTGCGGCAATCGCGCTGAATGCGGCACTCCAAGCTTCGCATTCAGACCAGCTATCCAGTTCGGAGCTGAAGCTTTTCCTTGAGTGGCTTCACCGAATCTCCTCCAGCTCCTAAAGCTGTCCTCCTTCGATAGTTATCGACTGATCCCGCATTGATGCGGGGCTCACGTTAGGAATTCACATAATGGCAACAGCGTCAGTTGCGAAACAGCGCACCAGCGTGCGCGTTGGTGTCCAAAAGTTCGGAACGTTCCTGTCCGGCATGATCATGCCCAACATCGGGGCCTTCATTGCATGGGGCATCATCACCGCCTTGTTCATCAAGACTGGATGGTTGCCCGTCCCTGAACTCGGTGGCTTCGGCAATAGTGCAGCTGGGACACCGAATGTGGGCCTTGTCGGCCCCATGATCACCTACCTGCTTCCGCTTCTGATTGCCTACACCGGCGGAAAGAAGGTCTACGACGTCCGCGGTGGCGTCGTCGGTGCCATCGGTACCATGGGCGTGATTGTCGGCGCCGGCATTCCGATGTTCATTGGCGCAATGATCATGGGCCCGCTGGGTGGCTGGACCATGAAGAAGATCGACGCGATCTGGCACGGAAAGATCCGCGCGGGCTTTGAAATGCTCGTGAACAACTTCTCCGCCGGTATTTGGGGCGCTATTTTGGCCCTGTTCGGATTCTTCGGCATTTCGCCCGTGGTGCAGTCCTTCAGCACGGCTGCGGGCAACTTCGTCCAGTTCCTGGTGCACAACGGACTCCTTCCGCTCACCAGCATCTTCATCGAACCGGCGAAGGTCCTGTTCCTGAACAACGCAATCAACCATGGGGTGCTGACGCCCCTGGGGATCCAGCAGTCGCTCGAGCAAGGCAAGTCCATCCTGTTCCTGCTTGAAGCCAACCCCGGTCCGGGTGCCGGACTTCTCCTCGCCTACATTTTCTTTGGGCGCGGCGTGGCCAAGGCCTCGGCACCCGGCGCCCTCATCATCCAGTTCCTCGGCGGGATCCACGAGATCTACTTCCCATACGTCCTCATGCGTCCGCTGCTGATCCTTGGAACCATCGCTGGTGGCATGACAGGCATTGCGACTCTTGCAATCACCAACTCCGGCCTCGTGGCTCCCGCAGCCCCGGGATCCATCTTCGCCGTCATTGCGCAGACATCCCGCGACAGCTATGTGGGCGTCATCCTGTCGGTCGTCCTGGCAGCAACGGTTTCGTTCCTCGTCTCCTCGTTGATTCTCCGGACCACGCACCACAGCGATGAGGTCGACCTCGGCGAAGCAACCTCCAAGATGGAGGAAATGAAGGGCAAGAAGAGCTCCGTAGCTTCGGCCCTCGTGGGCTCAGGCGGCACTGCCGTCCTGACCAAGCCCATCCAGAACATCGTGTTCGCATGCGACGCCGGGATGGGTTCCAGTGCCATGGGCGCCACGGTCTTGCGCAACAAGATCAAGGCGGCGGGCTTCCCCGAGGTGAATGTGACCAATGCGTCCATCGCCAACCTGAGCGACACTTACGATGTTGTGGTCACGCACCAGGACCTGACAGAACGCGCCCGGCCGGCCACCGCCAGCGCCGTGCACGTCTCCGTGGACAACTTCATGAACAGTCCCCGGTACGAAGAGATCGTGGAACTGGTCAAGAGCAGCAACGCCGGTCCCGGCGCTGAGGGCTCGGCGGCGGTCGCCGAACCGGCCGCCGGTGCCCACGCCGCCCAGCCTGCCGACGTCGGGGGCAAGGAAGTCCTGCTCCCCGAAAGCGTGATCCTCAACGGCACCGCCACGGACCGTGACTCGGCCATCGACGAGGCAGGAAAGCTCCTGCTGGATCGCGGCGCCGTGGACATGGGCTACATTCACGCAATGCATGAGCGCGAGGAGTCCGTGTCCACCTACATGGGCAGCTTCCTGGCCATCCCGCACGGCACGAACGCTGCCAAGGACCACATCCTGCACTCCGGTGTATCGATCGTCCGCTACCCCGAGGGCATCGACTGGGGCGGCAAGCAGGTCAAGTTCGTCGTCGGCGTCGCCGGCATCAACAACGAGCACCTCCACATCCTGTCCTCCATCGCCAAGATCTTCACGGACAAGGCGCAAGTGGCCAAGCTTGAGCAGGCCACGTCGGTGGAGGAAGTGTTGGATATGTTCGGAAAGGTCAACGCATAGTGAAGGCAGTCCATTTCGGGGCAGGGAACATCGGACGGGGATTCGTAGGCTTGCTGCTGCACGAGGCCGGATATGAGGTGGTCTTCGCCGATGTCGCGGATGCCTTGATCAGCCAGCTCGCCTCCGCGTCCTCCTACGAGGTCCACGAGGTCGGCGAAAATGCCGCGGTCAAGACCGTGTCCGGTTTCCGGGCCCTGAATTCGGGCACTGAAGAGGCTGCCGTCGTCGCGGAAATCGCGACGGCGGACCTCGTCACCACTGCGGTGGGGCCGCACATCCTCAAGTTCGTGGCACCGGTGATCGCTCGGGGCATTGCCGGCCGCTCGCCGTCGTTGGCTCCGCTGCAGGTCATGGCCTGCGAGAACGCGATCAACGCCACGGACCTCCTGCACTCCGAAGTGGAAGCCGCTTGGGACGGCGCCGCGGGTGACCTTTCCTCCGCGGCGGTGTTTGCGAATACCGCGGTGGACAGGATTGTCCCCAACCAGGCGCCGGGCCAAGGCCTTGACGTCACGGTGGAGACCTTTTACGAGTGGGTCATCGACCGCACGCCGTTCGCGGGGGAGGCGCCGGTGATCCCCGGCGCGACCTTCGTGGACGAGCTCGGTCCGTATATCGAACGGAAGCTTTTCACCGTCAATACGGGACACGCCTCGGCAGCGTACTTCGGCTACGGAGCCGGCTTGGAAAAGATTTCCGACGCGATGGCCGACGAGTCCGTGGCCGCCCGGGTGCGGGCAGTGTTGGAGGAGACCAAGTCGCTTCTCGTGGCCAAACACGGTTTCGTCGAAGCAGAGCAGGAAGCGTACGTGCAGAAGATCCTGTCCCGCTTCACCAACCCGTACTTGCCGGACACCGTGACCCGGGTGGGCCGTGCGCCGCTCCGCAAACTGGGCCGGCACGAACGGTTCATTGGCCCGGCCGCCGAGCTCGCCGAGCGCGGGGTCACTCCCGTTGCCTTGCTCGACGCGATATCCGCTGCCCTGCGATTCGACGACGGGGCCGACGACGAAGCAGTGGAACTCGCCCGGATGCTCGCCGAGATGGACGCCGCCGAGGCGGTCGAGCGCATCACGGACCTGCCGCCGTCGCATCCGTTGTTCCCGCAGGTGCGGAAGCTGATCGAAGAACGGAAGGCCGAAGCCTAGCCCCTGGCCCCGGAACGCCCGCTCAATGTGAGCGGGCGTCCTAGCGGGCGGCGGTTTCGACGACGGTCGTCTCGGTTTCGGCCATGGCTTTCCACTCGGCCACGCGGGCCTGGTGCAGCGGCGACTTCCGGACCAAGGCGTAGGCCACGGCGAGGACGGCGAACCAGATGGGGGTTACGAGCAGGGCCGTAAGGGTGTCCGGCTGGGTTGTCAGGGCCCAGACGAGGAAGCCGAAGAACGCGAAGACCACCCACACCATCACGATGCCGCCGGGCATCTTGAAGGTCGACGCTTCGTGCAAGTGGGGCCGGCGCTTCCGGAAGACAAGGTAGCTGGCCAGGATGATGGACCAGACGAACATGAAGCAGACGGCGGACACAGTGGTGACCATGTCGAAGGCGGCTCCGATGTCCTTGCCCGCGTAGAGAAGGGCGACACCGGCGAGGAGCAGCACGCAGGAGAGGAACAAGGCATTCTGCGGAACCTTGCGGCTGGACAAGCGGCCGAACACCTTGGGGGCATCGCCGTCGTTCGCCAGGCCAAACACCATGCGCGACGTCGAGTAGATGCCGGAGTTGGCCGAGGACATGGCGGAGGTCAGGACAACGAGGTTCACCACGGTTGCCGCGATGCCCAGTCCGGCCAGGGAGAACATGGCGATGAACGGGCTATGGCCGGCCTTGAACTCGGTCCAGGGAATGACAGACATCAGGATGATGAGTGCGCCGACGTAGAACAGCATCACGCGGACCGGAATGGCATTGATGGCGCGGGGCAGGTTGTGCTCCGGGTTCTTGGTCTCGGCCGCGGCGGTGCCCACCAGTTCGATCCCCACGAAAGCGAAAACCGCGATCTGGAAGCCGGCAACGAAGCCCATGAATTCCTTGGGGAAGAAGCCGCCGTGGCTCCAGAGGTTGGTGAAGCTCGCGGCTCCGGCATCTGACTTGAAGCCGGTGGAGATCATCACGATGCCCACAATGATCAAAGCGGCGATGGCGACGATCTTGATGAGGGCGAACCAGAACTCGGTTTCGCCGAAGGCCTTCACCGTGGGGAGGTTCAGGAGGAGCAGGATGGCGATGGTCGCGAGGCCCGGAATCCAGAGCGGCACGCCCGGCCAGAGCTCGTTGGCGTAGCCCGCGATGGCGATGACATCGGCCACCCCTGTTACTACCCAGCAGAACCAGTAGGTCCAGCCGGTGAAGAAGCCTGCCCATGGACCAAGGAGGTCGCCGGCAAAGTCGCTGAAGGACTTGTAGTTCAGGTTGGAGAGCAGCAGCTGGCCCATGGCGCGCATGACGAAGAACAGCATGAAGCCGATGATCATGTACACGAAGATCACGGACGGACCGGCGACGGAGATGGTCTTTCCGGAGCCCATGAACAGGCCTGTGCCGATGGCGCCGCCGATGGCAAGCAACTGGATGTGGCGGTTGCTCAGTGAGCGCGCCAGGTGCGGCTCGCTGTCTTTGCTGGAGGCAGTGCGTTGCCCCGTTGTTGTCTGGTGAGACATATCTGCATCCTTCGGGTGATTCGCCGCAATGGTGACGTGGCTTACAAATCTGCTAGTCCAAAGTAACTCCAACCACCCAAAAGATTGTGATTGAACGTTTCACTCAGAATTCATGAACGCTCGTAAAACGAAAGCACCCGACTGTGTCAGGCTGGTGCTATGAGTCACACAAATCCAGGCGTGAAGCCGCTGTTGAGCATGGTTCTGGACGAAGGAGTCTTCACGCTCCGCCGGGCCCACTGGGAGGACTTGCCCGCCATCCTGAGATTGCTCGCCGCGGATCAGTTGGGCAGTTCCCGTGAAAACGCCGAGGACGTCGGCCCGTATCTGCAGGCGTTTCAGCAGATCAACGAGGATCCGGCCCAACTGTTGGTTGTAGGCCATTTGAACGGCGCTTGCGTGGCAACTTTCCAGCTGAGTTTCATTCCGGGCTTGGCCCGGAAGGGTTCGCTGCGTTGCCAGATCGAGGCCGTGCGCGTCGCCGCGGAATTGCGGGATCATGGCGTCGGCGCGGCCATGATGCAATGGGCGATCGAAGAGGCGCGGAACCGGGGCTGTACCCTGGTCCAGCTCACCAGCGACAAGTCCCGCAAGGACGCCCATCGCTTCTATGAGCGGCTCGGTTTCGTCGCCAGTCACGAGGGGATGAAGCTGGCGCTGTAGCGCCCCTAGCTTCGAGGGGGTAAGGCCATGCACCGCTTGATATTTAGGTAGCCTAACTGTTAGGATACCTAAATATGAACACCGATCAAGCTGACGACGCGCTTCTCGCCCTCGCCCAATCATTCCGGGAAGCCTTGCGGCAGAGCGTCTACGTGATGCGCCGCCTCGATTCCGAGGAGCAACTCAGCTCGGCCCAGCTTGGCGTCCTCAAGATGGCGCTCGACGGCGGTGCCCGCGTCGGGGGGATCGCCCGGAACCTTGGGGTCAAGGTCCCCAGCGCCACGGAGCAGATCATCAAGCTTGAGCGCGCAGGCCTGGTCAAGCGCGAAGCAGACCCGGACGACTCCCGCGCCGTCCGTGTCGCCGCAACCGCGGCGGGACGTGCCGCCGTCGAGAATGCAGACCGGCGCCGCAACGAATTCATCGCCGGGATCCTCGGAACGCTGAGCCAGGTGGAACGTGACGCCGTCCGAGCTGCGCTTCCGGTATTCGACAAGATCAACCATTCAGTCCAGAACTGAACAAAACCAACAACTGAACGACCCAAAAACTAGGAGAGCAGTCCATGATAGGCCAGCTCGCAGAGCAACTGCAGCCAGCGGAAGAAACACTCGAGGCCGAAAAGGCCTCGTTCCTCAAGCAGCCCAAAGCCGTGTGGGCCACGGCAATTGCCGCCGTTTTCGCCTTCATGGGCATCGGCCTGGTGGACCCGATCCTGCCGGCCATCGCCAAGAATCTCCAGGCCAGCCCCAGCCAAGTGTCGTTGCTGTTCACGAGCTACTTCCTGGTGACCGCCGTCGCGATGCTCGTGACCGGGTTCGTTTCGTCGCGGATCGGTGGCAAAAAGACGCTGATGATCGGCCTGGCCCTGATTGTCGTGTTCGCATCGCTGTCGGGCCTGTCCGGAAGCGTGGGTGAGCTGGTCGGATTCCGCGCTGGTTGGGGACTTGGCAACGCCCTCTTCGTGGCCACCGCGCTTGCCGTGATTGTCGGCGTCGCGAGCGGCGGAACCGGAACTGCGATCATCCTGTATGAAGCCGCCCTAGGCCTGGGCATCTCCCTCGGTCCGTTGCTCGGCGCGCTTCTCGGCGGCTGGCAATGGCGCGCACCGTTCTTCGGCACCGCGGTCCTCATGGCCATTTCCTTCATCGCCTTGCTGGCCCTGCTGCCCAAGACCCCCACGCCGGCCACGAAGGCCCGTTTGCGTGACCCGCTTCTTGCCCTGGGCCACAAAGGCCTTCGCACTACCGCGGCCAGCGCCCTGTTCTACAACTACGGCTTCTTCACGATCCTGGCCTTCACGCCCTTCATTCTCGGGATGGACGCCTACGGTATCGGCTCCGTGTTCTTTGGTTGGGGCGTTGCCGTGGCCGTGTTCTCGGTCTTCGTGGCACCCGTGCTGCAGCGTCGCTTCGGTACCACCAACGTCCTGGTCGGCACCCTCGGGGCCCTTTTGTTGGACCTCGTCGGGCTGGGACTGGCCGCGGGGCACTCCGTGACTGCCGTCGTCGTGCTTGTCATTGTGGCGGGCGCCCTGCTGGGCATCAACAACACGCTCTACACCGAACTGGCCATGGAGGTTTCCGATTCGCCGCGTCCCGTGGCTTCGGCCGGTTACAACTTCGTGCGGTGGATGGGCGGTGCGCTGGCTCCGTTTGTCGCGGCACAGTTGGGTGAGCACTTCGGCCCGCAGGTCCCGTTCTTCGCCGCGGCCCTTGCGCTCGCGGTCGCAATCCTCGTGGCCGTCGGCGGCCGCAGCTACCTGAAGTCGCACGAACCGCACCTCGTGTAAGCCAGCAAAACCTCCCAAGCCGCGGTCCAGCGGCGGTGTCACGCCACGCAAACTTTTGCGCCGCCGTCGGGCACTCCCCAGCGCGAACACTGGAAACCACAACGGCAGGCAGTCCAAAAGACTGCCTGCCGTGACGCGGTCGAAGAGACGGAACTTAGTGCGCGGAAACCGATTCCTTCGCTGCCGCCTTCGGATCCGTCAGTTTCTTGTTCGGCAAGGCGAAGCTGATGAGGAACGCAAGGCCGGTCAACGCCGCGGCGGTCAGCATCACGGTGTCGATCGACTGCGCGAAGCCTTCAACGATGGGCCGGGTGAGCACCGGGTTGGCGTGGTGCAGCCAGCTGGTGTCGTTGAGCGAATCGTTCGTGGCGCCGTTCTTGAAGAAGTCGTAAAGCTTGGCGTTGGCGGGATCCGCGGCAACCGCAGGATCCTTGAGCACCTTGAGGTAGTCCGCGCTGCCCATGGCGTCCTTCATGCCCGAGGCGATCTTGTCGGCGGCCAGGCTGAAGAGCATCGAGATGAACACTGCGGTTCCCACGGCGCCGCCCATGGAACGGAAGAACGCCGCGGTGGACGTGCCTACGCCCATGTCCTTCGGCGGCACGGAGACCTGCATGGCGAGGGTGAGCGGCTGCATGCAGAAGCCCAGGCCCATGCCGAAGAATACGGCGATCAGGCCGGGAACCCAGAGGCCGGTGTCGACGCCGAGGGACAGGCCCATGACGATGGCCGCGGCGGTCAGGATGCCCGTACCGAGGATCGGGAAGATCCGGAAGACGCCCGACGCCGAGATGGTCCGGCCCGCTGTAATGGAACCGAAGAGGATGCCCACCGTGAAGGTGATCATCATGAGGCCCGCCTCAGTAGGGGTGAGGCCCTTGACCAGCTGCAGGTACATCGGGAGCATCGCGATGGCACCGAACATGCCGATACCGATGATGAAGTTCAGCAGGGAAGACAAACCGAAGGTGATGTTCCCGAAGAGGCGCAGCGGGATCAGCGCGTAGTCGCCGGCACGCCGCTCAACCAGCAGGAACGTGATGATGCCGATGACGCCAAGTCCGTAGCAGATCCACGAGTTGCCGGAGGTCCAGCCCCAGCTGCGGCCTTGTTCGGCCACGAGCAGCAGCGGAACGATTGCCAGCGTAATGGCTCCTGCGCCCCAGTAGTCGATCTTCTGCTTGACGTGCTTCGCGGGCAGGTGCAGGAAGAAGAACACTACGGCGAGTGCGGCCAGGCCTATGGGCAGGTTGATGAAGAAGACCCAGCGCCAGCCGTCGAATCCGAGGATGTTTGCCGAGCCGGCGAACGCGCCGCCGACCACCGGGCCGAGGACCGAGGAAACGCCAAAGACGGACATGAAGTAGCCCTGGTACTTGGCGCGATCCTTCAGGGCAACGATGTCGCCGATGATGGTCAGCGCGAGGGCCAGCAGACCGCCGGCGCCCATGCCCTGGATGCCTCGGGCGATGGCGAGTTCGGTCATGGAGTGCACCGAACCGGCGTACAGGGAGCCGGCGAGGAAGATCAGGATCGCAGCCAGGTACAGCGGGCGGCGGCCGAAGATGTCGCTGAGCTTGCCGTACAGCGGGGTGGTCACCGTGGACGTGATGAGGTAGGCCGTAGTGGCCCATGCCTGCAGGGACAAGCCGTCCAGGTCGTTGGCGATGGTGTAAATGGACGTGGACACGATGGTCTGGTCCAGGGAGGACAGGAACATGCCGAGCATGAGGCCCACCATGACGGTGAGCGTCTGGCGGTGTGTCAGGACCTCTCCGGCGGCCCGCGCGGGCGTGGCTTTGGACATTGCTTCTCCAAGGGTGGAAGAAAAGGGGACTAAGCAGGATAGTTGCTTTCAGTAACTATCCTAATCGCTCCCGTATTCCCTGTCTTACCGAATCGGAGAAAAAGTCACCGCTCCACGAGAATCCCGTCAGGATCGCAGTAGATGAGGCTGCCAGGTTCGATGTGCACTCCGTCAATCACCAAGGGGATGTCCACTTCGCCGCGGCCCACTTTGGAGCTCTTCTTGGGGTTGCTTCCCAAGGCCTTGACGCCCAACGGCAGCTTCGCGATCGCCACGCGATCGCGGATGGCCCCATTGATCACGACGCCGGCCCAGCCGTTTGCGACGGCGCTTTCGGCGATCATGTCGCCCATGAGGGCTGTGCGGAGGGAGCCGTAGCCGTCCACCACCAGCACGGCGCCATCGCCGGGGGTTGCCAGGACGGTTTTTACGAGTGCATTGTCCTCAAAGCACTTGATGGTGCGAACGGGGCCGCTGAAGTGGGAAACGCCGCCAAGGTCCTGGAACTGCAGTGATATCGACTCAACATCCTCGGCACGCTCGTCGTAGAGATCGGCGGTGTTGATGGGGTTCGCTGGGCTGTTCATCGTTGATCCTCCTCGGTCCGTTGGAGTTACCCTAACGCGCGCGGGCGCTAGGCTGAATTCACACGTCCAGACGCAGGGGAGCACCATCATGAGCCTGTCCGATCTGCCTGGTTCACTGCCTGAAAGACCGGTGACGGATCCTGTGGGGATGCAGGCAGGCCCGACGACGGCGCTCGCCGAGCCCGTGGAACGCGTCCGCCCGCTGTGGGTCACCGGAGTGGTGCTCGTCAATGTCGGCATCAACGCCGCCTTCTTCGGCCCGATCCAGGTTTTGCTCGGGCAGCAGGCCATCCACTTCGACGAAGGCCAGAAGGAAGCCATTCTTGCCCTGGTCACGGGATGCGGCGCCGCGGTGTCCCTTGTGGCGAACCCCCTTTTCGGTGCGTTCAGTGACCGCACCACGTCCCGATTCGGACGGCGGGTCCCGTGGGTGCTCCTCGGTGCCATCCTGGGCGCCGTAGCGTTGGTGGCCCTCGCAGGTGCTCCCAATGTCGCCGTCATGACGATTCTGTGGTGCCTGGTCCAGGCCGGTTGCAACGGAGCCTATGCCGCCATCACAGCGGCTATTCCGGATCGGGTACCAGTGCCGCAGCGCGGCGCGGTCGGCGGCCTTGCGGCGATGGGCCAGACCGCGGGGATCCTTGCAGGTGCGGTGATCGCGTCGGCCGTTTCGGGGAACTTTGCCCTCGGCTACGTCGTGTGCGCTGCCGGGCTGCTGGCCGGCGTCGTGCTCTATCTTTTCAAGAACGACGACGTGCCCCTCGTTCCCGAGGCGAGGCCACCGTTCAAACTCTGGACATTTGTCAAGGGCTTTTGGATCTCGCCGGTCAGGTACCCGGACTTCGCGTGGGCCTGGCTGACGAGGTTCCTGGTCAACGTCGGCAACCACATGGTCACGTTGTACTTGCTGTTCTTCCTCAAGGATGCCGTGCACCTCGAGGAGACCCAAGGCCTCAAGCCGGAGTTCGGCGTCCTCGTCCTCACAGGCCTCTATGCCGTCATGGTGATCATCACCAGCGTGGTGGGCGGGGCCATCAGCGACCGCATGGGCAAACGCAAGCCGCTGGTCATTGTCTCGTCCGTGGTCATTTCGATAGCTGCCTTGATCCTCGGGTTCGAACCCACGTGGACGGGCGCCATTGCCGGGGCGGCGGTGCTCGGTATCGGCTTTGGTGCGTACCTGGCGGTCGACTTCGCCCTCATTACCCAGGTGCTGCCCACTGCGCTGGACCGGGGCAGGGACCTTGGGGTTATCAACGTTGCCAACTCTTTGCCGCAAGTGATCGCACCGCTTATTGCTTACCCATTTGTGGCGTTCTGGGGTGGCTACGTCTCGCTGTATGTGGCCGCGGCTGTCATTGGTCTGCTCGGGGCGTTGTTCGTGGTGAAGATCAAGGGCGTCGCGTAGCCCAGCGAATCCGTTCTCAGGGAACTGACAACTTGCTGCCGTATCATTGTCAGGACGCGCCCGGCCTTTGCGGGGCCGCGCAATCTCCCAGAACGAAGCCCACACCAACAGAACGCCGGAAATGTCCGAACCGAACTCCTTGGAACCGTATTCGCTGGATTTGGCAGCGGGGCTGCCCCAAATGGCAGCAGCTCCCACCACGCCGAGACAGCTATTGCGCTACGCCCGGATATTGAAGACTGCCGCGGGATTCGCCCAGCGGCAGTTCGATACCGTGAGTCTTTCGGACGTATCCACCAGGGCCCATGTTCCGCTCGGGACCCTCTACCGCTACTTTCCCTCAACGGTCCATCTGATGCTCGCCGTCTACCGGCAGCAACTCCGGGAACTCAACGACTCCAGGCCGGCATCGTCGAGGTGCAGCCAGCAGGAACTCGCCGGACTCGGGATGGAGATTTTCCACATGCGGGTCATGCAACCCGCCGTCGAACACTGTCTTTCCCGCACGTGGGACACCCGCGATGGTGATATCCCCGTGCTCTTGCGGGATATCGAAGCGCTCTCCGCCCAGATGGTCGCGGCTGCGATCGGTGACGCCGGGAGGGCCCGGATTCTGCTCCACGTCGTCAGTGGTCTGGTCCAGTCCGTCAACTGCCGCCGGATCTCACTTTTCGACGCCGAGAAGGACCTCAAGAACGCATGCAAGCTAATGGCAGACGCGTAGTTTTTCCGGGAATCAACGTAATTGGTCTAGACCACTACGACCAAAAGTATGAGTTTATGGCTCGATGTCTCTAGTCTTCCTATCAAGCTCTTGTCTACGAAGACATGAGCCAAGCGGCTAGCAGCCCATATCCGCAGGAGTTTCACAGCGCGGACCAGCCACCCATGGTCCGGCACCGAAGCCTCTACACCTGCCCGAATTGTGCCGTGGGTTCACGGCTAGCCTGAGGAGACAAAGACGTGTCCGTCGAGACCATCACCCCTGAACAGAATCTGACTGCCCTGGCGCTGAGCGAAGAGGAAATCTTCACCGCCCACGAAGGCGGCAAGCTCTCCGTTTCCAGCACTGTGCCGCTTTTGAACAAGCGGGACCTTTCCATTGCCTACACCCCCGGCGTCGCCGAAGTGAGCCGCGCCATCCATGCCAACCCTGAGCTTGCACGTACGCATACGTGGGCCGAGCGGCTCGTGGTGGTTGTCAGCGATGGGACTGCGGTCCTGGGCCTTGGCAACATCGGACCCAGCGCCTCCCTCCCCGTCATGGAAGGGAAATCCGCGCTGTTCAAGGCCTTCGGCGATCTCGACTCCATCCCCTTGGTCCTGAATACCACCAACGTGGACGAAATCATCGAGACCCTGGTCCGCCTGCGTCCGAGCTTCGGTGCCGTCAACCTCGAAGACATCTCCGCGCCACGTTGCTTCGAACTCGAAGAGCGTCTCATCGAAGCCCTCGACTGCCCCGTCATGCACGATGACCAGCACGGCACCGCCGTCGTGGTTCTCGCGGCGTTGACGAACGCCGCCAAGGTGACCGGCCGTGAACTCGAGGGACTGAAAGTTGTGGTCTCCGGTGCTGGTGCCGCAGGCATCGCCGTCTCCGAGATCCTGCTGACTGCGGGCGTCAAGGACGTCGTCCTTCTGGATTCCAAGGGCATTATCAACGCCGAGCGCGCCGACCTGGTGGCTGATTCAGGAAGCGTCAAGGCGCGCTTCGCCCAGCGCACCAACCCCCGTGCCCTTTCCGGCGGACCCGCAGAAGCGCTGCAGGGCGCCGACGTGTTCATCGGCGTTTCCTCGTCCAAGCTGGCCGAGGAGCACTTGAAGCTCATGAACCCGGACTCGATCGTATTCGCCCTGTCCAACCCGGACCCGGAAGTTCTGCCCGAGGTCGCCGTCAAGTACGCCGCCGTCGTGGCCACGGGCCGCAGCGACTTCCCGAACCAGATCAACAACGTGCTGGCCTTCCCCGGGATCTTCCGCGGAGCCTTGGACGCCGGCGCACGCCGCATCACCCCGGCCATGAAGATCGCCGCGGCCCGCGCCATCGCAGCGCTGGCCGAGGAAGAACTCTCTGCGGACTACATCGTGCCAAGCCCGTTGGATCCCCGTGTTGCGCCTGCGGTCACTGCGGCGGTTGCCGCGGCCGCTGAATAAGCCCGCGCGCGTTCAACCCGAATAGCCGACGACGGCGACGCTCCCGTGCTGGGGAGCGTCGCCGTCGTTCTTTGTTCCGCCGTCGTTCTCAGGGACCCATGTCAGCGTTGGTGAGCGAGGGTTGGGGATTTGGACCGGATATGTGAGCGAGGGTTTGGGTTTTGGGCCGGATATGTGAGCCGGCGTTTGAGTCGACAAACGCTCGCTCACGTCTGACCCCCTTTTGACAAACGCTCGCTCACGTCTGGCCGCGTTCTGGCCGACGCTCGCTCACCTTTAACGCCCTATTGACAAACGCTCGCTCACCTTTAGCCCCCTTTTGACAAACGCTCGCTCACATCTTGCGCAGTATTCCGGATTGTGCAGGAGTCCCTCACAAAGCGTCGCACGTGGCTGAAACACCCATCACGGTTGCCTTGGTGGACGACCAACCCCTGTTCCGCTCCGGCATACGCATGCTGGTGCAGAGCCAAGCCGACATGGACATGGCCTGGGAGGCCGACGACGGCGAACAAGCCTTGGCGCTCGCGGCCAAGCACCGGCCGGACGTCATGCTGATGGATCTTCGAATGCCCGTGTTGGACGGAGTCGAGGCCACACGTCGCATCACGGAGGAAGCCGATGCGGCGGGAGTGGAGAGGCCAAAGATCATCGCGTTGACCACCTTCAACAGGGACCAAGCCGTGGTTGAAGCCGTGCAGGCGGGCGCCAGCGGCTACCTCCTCAAGAGCGCCGAGCCGGAATTCCTGTTGGCTGCCATCCGGACCGTGTATTCGGGGTACTCGGTGATCGCGCCCGGTTCGGTTCACGAACTCTTCCAGCACGCGGCGAGGACGGTGCCGGTCGCCGGGCCGGACCTCGCCGTGATGGACGAGCTGTCTCCACGCGAGCGGGATGTGTTCCTCCTGGCTGCCAAAGGCTTGGGGAACGCCGAGATGGCGCAAAGCCTTTTTGTCTCCGAAGCCACAGTGAAATCCCACTTGCGCAGTGTGCTCGGCAAACTCGGGCTGCGCACAAGGCTTCAGCTGGTGGCGTTCGCCTACGAACGCAGGCTCCTCGGGTAGGCAACCCGGAACGGCCAGGCCCCAGGACGCAAAGGCGGCGGCCGCCCGTAAAAGGACGGTCGCCGTCGTGCAACTGCAGAGTGCTGCAGAGTCAGGGTGCGCTACATGGCGCGGCCCTTCGACTCCTCCCTTACGTCGCGTCCGAGCCACAGGCCAAGGGCAACCATCACAACACCGAGAACCAGGTGCAGCCAGTCGTCCGCGGCGTTCATGGGCACGAAGTCAGCGCTCATGTTCGACATAGTGATGAGACCGTAGATCCACAGGACGAGGTAGATTGCGCCGCCACCGATGAGGTAGCCTCGCGCCATCCTTCCAGTCCTCGCGAAGTACAGGCCCGCCGCGCCGAATAGCAGGTGGACAATGTTATGCAGGATGGATACTTGGAAAACTCCAAGAAGCATGGCGCCCGAGTCATGTCCAGCGAAGGTCATGGCGCCATAATTGCTGGTGATGCCCGGGATAAATCCCAGGACGCCAACAGCCAGGAAAACCCAGCCCAAACCGAGTGCTGTGTTGTGGAGCGTCAGCCCCATTGCGTGGTGCTGCGCGGGGTGTGAAGCAGTAGTCATAGCTCCTCCCGATCACGATATTAATCCGGCCCTCCAAATGGGGGGCCGCATCGCGGCAAGGAGTCGGAACCCTGCCGACGTGGATATCTTACTCCCGAAAACCCCGGAAATAGAGGGGAACGGTCGGGACAAGCGCAGCTAGCATGGTTCTGTGATGCCCAATTCTGCGACGCTTTATCCTGCGATGGCAGGGCAACCATGAGTGAGCCATCGGCTCCCGGCGTCCGCGGAGCGATTTTCGCGGACACCAGGGACATCACGCCGTTCCGGAATGGACATGTCCGCACCTCGGTGGGTGGACTGGCTGAGGGCTTGAGCGGTGCGATTTGGGGTGTCTTGAAAGGAAAAACGGCTGGCCGGATCGACGTCGCCGGGGATGCTCCCAGACTCAAACGGCTGGCAGGCAAGACCGCCAAATCGGTGTACGACGCCGTCTTCACCAGCACGGAACCGGACCGCCTCATCAGCTTGGCACGCACCTACCCCGGCTGGGCGGGCCTGTGCTACGTGATCGCCGGGCTGCTTGTGTACAAACACGGCGGATATCTCCGGGCATCGGAACTGTTGCAACGGGGCCTGTCCATACGGATCGACGACGCCGCCAGCCAGTTCTCCTCAAGCTACCTCCGCAGGGTGGTCACACGGGTCGAGGTCGCGGAGCGGATTGACGTTTCCGTCCTCTTCAGCGAGGAAGCCGTGTACCTTGCCCTTTCGCATTGCTTCCGGGAGACGGGCCAGATGCCGGAAGCCCTGGACATCCTGGCTAGCTTGCCGCCGTCGTTGCCCTCCGCCTTGGCCCGCTGCACCGCGGCGGCGGCGCTAGAGCGGCACGCCGACGTCGTCGCCTGGACTGAGGGGCTGCGCAACACCGATGACCTCTCGGCGGCGCTGCTGCTGATACGAGCCCAGTCGCTCAGGGTGCTGGGGGAGCGGGAGGCGGCACAGGCCGCTCTCATGGAAGTACTCCGGAGGAAGAAGACCAGCCTTGCCTTGCGCAACGACGCGCTCACGGACCGGGCGCTGTCGATGCTTGAGGCAAGGCGGCGGCCCAACCCGCTGCCTCTTGTCGCTAAGCGGGTTCCGCGCCGCAAACCGGAAGAGGCCGAGCTTGAGGCCGTCGATGGGATCCGTAGGGACGTCGAGGTGCGCCGAATGTGGAACAAGGACTTCGGCGAGCCGGGCGACTAGGGCCGCGTCACCGCAGCAGCGGAAGCAACTGTTCGCCCAACAAAACAGCCCCTAGCCCCACCATGATGATGCCGCTCGCCAGGGTCACTACGCGTGCGGCGGAAGGTCGGGACTGCAGCAGCTTTCGCGAGGTCAGGGCCACCGCCGTGTAAATGATGCCCGCGAACAAGACGAACGTAAGACCCAGCACGCCTGTTTGCACGGGCACCGGCAAAGACGCCTCGGGGCTCACGAATTGCGGCACAAGCGCCAGGAAGAACAGCAGGCCCTTGGGGTTGATGCCGCTTGTGCCCAGGCCTTGCAGGAAGGTGCGCAACTGGTTTCGGGACTGCCCGACGGCGTCATCCGCACTGAAGCTTGCGCCTCGCCACGAGCGTATGGTGCTCAGTCCGAGCCACAGCAAATAGGCTGCGCCCGCGATCGTCAGCCAGCCAAGAAGCCCTGGAACTCCCGTCAAGAGGGCCGCGAGTCCGGCCACCAGGAGGGCCGTGTGCAGCACATAGCCGCTGCACAACCCGGCCACGGCGGGGAGGAAGCTGCGCTGCCGCAAGCCAGCGGCAATCGAATACGCCCAATCGACGCCCGGTGTGCACGCCAAGGTGACGGCGACAATGACGAACGCGATGAAAAGTTGGGGATTCATGGTGGCTCCTGGCTGGTGGTTGCACTATGAACTTTATGGAAAATCGCCCCATAAGTGTTCGCATTTTTAGCCAGGCTTGCCGCGCTTTGGGTAAGATATTTGCGTGATCGATGGAATAGATAGAACTATTTTGCGCCACCTCAAGGTGGATGGCCGAATGACTGCCACCGCTCTCGCAGCCAAGGTGGGATTGACGGTGGCTCCTTGCCATCGCAGGTTGCGGGACCTTGAGGCTTCCGGTGTCATTCGGGGGTACAGGGCGGACATCGATCCGGGAGCGATTGGCTTGGGATTCGAGGCGATAGTCTTTGTGACCCTGCGGCAGGCTGACCGCGCCACGATGTCGGAGTTCGAAGACCGGGTAGCGGCCATTCCGAACATCGTCGAGGCCCAGCGGCTCTTCGGCTCGCCGGATTACCTCCTCCGCGTGATCGCCGCCGATCTCCCGGCCTACCAACGCTTCTACGACGACCAACTCTCGGCACTTCCCGCCGTCGAGCGCCTCAATTCGACGTTGGTGATGAAGAACCTGAAGTCGAACACGGGACCGCCGGTCTGAGTTCGGTTAAATGTCAGAGCCTCCTGGCAGAGTGTTTCCATGGAAGCGATCGGATACTTCGACAAGCGGCAGGGCCTTGCGGTCCGCGGGCTTTCCGGAGTGTCCCGTCATGCCCGTGTTCCGCATCTTGCCGGGGTTCCGGGCGGGATCCCGGGCGGGCTGGCGTTGGTGGATCCGCCCGGCCTTGGCGGCCTTGGCGGCCTTGGCGACCGCGGCGGGCGGCAGGCCGTGTTGGACGACGCCGTGGTGGCGCTGAGGTCGCTGACGGACAAGGCGGCCGACGACGTCGGAGTCCTGGGTCTCGAAGAGGCTGTCGCGTTCGCGTCCGGGGTGGAGGAACTCTCCCGGGCCCTGGACTATCTCCAGCTGCTCGCCGCAGCCGGGCTGGACACGGCCCGGAACGATGAACCCGCCAGCGGGCCGGGCTGGACCACAGGCTGGGCCGCCGACGCGGGGAGTGACTCCGGCACGGCTTCTTCCATGGGAACGGGGAGCGCCCGGGGCGGGGAGTTCCGGTCCACGGCCGAGCATCTGCGGTCCTTGCTGCGGATCAGTGCCGCCGAGGCCAGGCGCCGGCTCGCGCTGGCGCGGGAGCTGCTGCCGGGCCGGGGCCTCACCGGGCACACGGTCCCTGCCCGGCACGGGGAAACCGCCGCGGCGCTGGCGTCCGGGACGATCGGCACCGGCGCGGCCGGGATCATCACGATGGCCGTGGCGAAGGTGCGTCCGCTGTGCGCCCCGGAGAAGGCCGCGGAAATGGAACACGCCCTGGCCCGGACCGCGGCGGAAAACGACCAGGACTTCCTGGCCCGGGTTGCCCGGCGCTGGGTCGAGGCGATCGACCAGGACGGCCCGGAACCGTCCGAAGAATCCCTGCGCCACCATCAAGGGGCGTTCCTGCGCCGTCCCAAGCACGGGCTCGCGCACGTGGAGATCTTCGCCACCGCCGAACAATACGAACACCTGCTCACCGTCATGAACACCGCCGCCAACCCCCGCACCCGCACACCCCAAGACACAACACCCCGCGACACAGCACCCCTGGGTGCGGTTCCCGCCTGCGCGGAACCATCCGGCGGTTCCTTCACAGATTCCTTCGCCGATTCCTCCGCCGGTCCGTCCGGCGATTCCTCCGCCGATCCCTCCGGCGAGGCGGCGGAGAATGCCGGGCCGCCGGACCGGCGTTCGAGGGCGCAGAAGCTCCTGGACGGCTTGATCGGCGCCTGCCGGCTCGCCCTGGCCACGGGGTCCCTGCCCGCCACCGGCGGCCACCGCCCGCAGATCCTGGCCACCATCGACCACCGAGACCTCTTCCCCCAAGACAGCCCGGATCCACAGTCCGGGCAAGCCTCGAAGTCCAGCAAAGTCTCGCGGCCCGGGTCCTTCAGCGGCACCGGGTCCTTCACGTTCACCGGCCCCGTCCCGGCGGCGACGTTGCGGAAGATCGCCTGCGACGCGGACATCATCCCCGTGGTCCTGGGCGGCGAGGGCCAGGTCCTGGACATCGGACGGGCCTCACGGGTCTTCCCGCCGCATATCCGCAAGGCCATCACAGCCCGGGACAAAGGCTGCGCTTTCCCCGGATGCACCATGCCGGCCCCGTGGTGCGAGGCGCACCACATCGAGTACTGGTCCCGGGGCGGACCCACCAGCACCGCGAACGGGACCTTGCTCTGCAGCCATCACCACCACCTGATCCACAAGGAAGACTGGCACATCCAGGTCCGCAACGGCATCCCCTGGTTCATCCCGCCACCCCACACCGACCCGCACCGGAAACCCCGAAGAAACCACTACTTCCAAATATGAGCTCACGCCCCCAGCAGTCCTGTTGTGCGGTACGGAATCACCTCGCGCAGGAACATGCTGGTGGAGGTGCGCACGATTCCGGGGCACAGCCTGATCTCTTCGGACACCCGGTATAGGTCATCGGGGCTTGTGGCGACCACGCGGATGATGAGGTCCGTGTCTCCGGCCGGCGCATGGCATTCAAGCACCTCGGGGATGTCGCGGAGGGCAGCGATCGCCTCGTTCAACCGGCTTTGATCCAACTCCGCACTCACTGCCGCCGCGACGCCGCGGCCCAGCGCCGAGGGCAGCACCCGGCTGCTGTTCGGACGCAAAGCGCCCGACGCCGACATGCGCTCAAGGCGCGACTGGACGGTCCCGCGCGCCAAGCCCAAGCGCTGGGCGAGGACCATGATCGGCACCCGGGGGTCGTCGTCGAGCGCGGCAAGGATCCGCTTGTCCGTTGAATCCAATTCCTGCATCGCTTCTGCTTTCTGCCTGGTCGTTTAGGGTTCGACTGGTCAGAATGTCCAACCGAACCCATTCTCCCGCACAATCCCTGCCGAGCGGCCCATCAGTGGAACCACATCGCCAGCGAGCCATGGTTGCGAATCATTTACATGCCCGTAACGGGAAACCCTTGACGGCATGAATTTAAAACGCGAAACTCTTCTCATATGTGATTGACGTCTCAAGACGATCGACGCCCAAAAGCGCCGGCTCCTGGGAAGAAACCAAAGGCGAAGAAAATGGCAACAACACTCGAACTGACCGTCCGCACCGCATCATGGACCCGGCCGCCCCGCGAGCTGGTCCGCGCTTTCGAACCGTTCCCGGTGGCAAACATCGGTGACGCCATGGAGCGGCTCGGAATCGTCGACGGCGGAATCAGCCCGGTCTGGGAAGGCGCCCGCTGTGTCGGCTCGGCCCTCCCCGTCCTCGGTGCCGCGGGAGACAACGCTGCAGTCATCGAAGCGCTGAACTACATCCAGCCCGGGGACGTGGTGGTGATCAACGGCTTCGGCCACGAACACCGTGCCTTGGTGGGTGAGCAGCTGTCCCAGCGCTTCGAAGCCGCCGGCGCCACCGGAGCCATCATTGACGGCTACATCCGCGACCGCGCCACCATCACCGAAATCAAGTTCCCCGTCTTTGCCCGCGGAGTCACCCCTGCCGGTCCCTTCAAGAACGGCCCGGGAGTCATCGGCGAACCCGTAGCAATCGGCGGCATCGTCTGCTCGGCAGGCGACATCGTCGCCGCCGATGACGACGGAGTCGTCATCATCCCCCAGGCCCGTGCCACCGAAATCCTGGAACGAGTCATCGCCGTGGCCGCGCACGAGGCCGAGATGACCGCGGAAATAACCCGCGAATACAGCTGAACAGCGCTTTCTCCCACTCCAGCCCCCTCATAGACTGAAAGCACCCACCATGACAAAGCAATCGACGGACTCAGTGGAACTGAACACCGCTCAAATCAAAGTCGTAACCGCTGACGGCAGGATGGTGCGCAAAGCAACCTTTGCCGGCACCATGGGTTCCTTCGTGGAATGGTACGACTACGGCATCTACGGCCTGCTGACCACGTACCTGGCCATGAACATCATGGGTTCCAAGGACGTCGGCTCCCTACTCCTGACCAACGTCGGCTTCCTGGTGAGCTTCCTTGCCCGCCCCTTCGGCAGCGTCATCTGTGGTTTCCTGGGTGACCGGCTGGGCCGCAAGAACCTGCTCGCCGTCCTCCTGCTCCTCATCTCCGGGGCCACCGCGTGCATCGGCCTCATCCCGTCGTACTCGGTCATCTTCTGGGCCGCTCCGGCCTTGCTGATCCTGTTCCGGATCCTTCAGGGATTCTCCGCCGGCGGCGAAGTGGCAGGGGCCATGGCGTTCGTGGGCGAATACGCCCACAACAAGCACCGGAACTACTCCATGAGCTTCATCGCGGTCGGTTCCTTCTGTGCCCTGCTTTTCGGTAGCGCCCTCTCCGCCGGCCTCATCACCACCCTCGGCGACTCGACCATGCAATCCTGGGCGTGGCGCATCCCGTTCCTCTTCGCCCTGCCCTTGGGCTACGTCGGCTTCTACATCCGCTCCAAGATGGAAGATACCCCGCACTTCGCGGCACTCCGTGAGCGCAACGAAGTGGAACGCAACCCCCTGCGCACCGTCTTCACGTCCAAGCGCCACCTCAAAGCCATCGCGCTGACCATCTTCCTCCCCGCACTGAACGGCCCCGGCTACTACCTCCTGTTCGCCTACATGCCCACCTACCTGAAGACCCAGCTGGGTGCGGCCAACAACTTCACCATGCTCCAGGCGCTCCTCGTCACTGCCGTCAGCCTGGTGGCCATCATCATCGCGATCCCGCTCATGGCCCGCCTGTCCGACCGGATCGGCCGCAAGCCCGTGCTGGCTCTCTCCGCCGTGCTCATGGCAGTTGTTTCGTACCCGATGTTTGCCATGATCACCACCGGCAACATGCCGCTTGCCTGCGTTGCCACGGTCGTCATGGCCATCGCCTTCTCCGGCCACGCCGCCGTCGTACACACTGTGTTGACTGAAATGTTTCCCACCACCGTCCGCTACAGCGCGTACAGCATCGGCTTCAGCATCAGCACCATCATCTTCGGCGGCAGCGCTCCGCTGGTCATGACGGAACTCATCAAGGCCACAGGCAACAGCATGGTTCCCGCCTACGCCTCGATCGGGACGGCCATCATCACGCTTGTCTCGGTCTACTTCCTGAAGGAAACCAAGGGCCAGCCCCTGCAGACGCACTAGTAGCGGACCACCAGAACCCCGACGGCGGCGGCCGCCAGCCACCGCAACGGCAGCCGCCGCCGTCGAACCCTTAGCAACACAACAGAAACAGAACCTCCTAACCAGGAACAGAAGCGGGAGTCATCTTGAGCATCAATTCAGTCGCCGTCGTCGCAGACCTCGGCGAAAGCTACGGCAACTACACGATCGGCGACGACGACGCCCTCCTGGGCCTCGTCACTGCCTCCAACATCGCCTGCGGTTTCCATGCCGGCGATCCGAGGGTCATGGATGCCACCGTCAAGGCCTGCGTGGAACGCGGCATCGAACTCGGTGCCCATCCCGGATATCCGGACCTGGTTGGCTTTGGCCGCCGCCTCATCGAAGCCAGCGAAGAAGAAATCCGCACCGACGTGCTCTACCAGATCGGCGCCCTGGACGCATTCGCCCGCATCCACGGCGGCAAGATCAGCCACGTGGCACCGCATGGCCGCATGGGCAGCATCGCCCAGACCGACGCGAAGCACGCCCGGGCGATCACGGACGCCATCAAGGCCTACGATCCCTCCTACATTGTGATCTGCCAGAACGGTCTCCTGGCCGATGAATCCCGCAAACGCGGCCTTCAAGTCGGCTATGTCTTCCTCGCAGACCGAGGCTACGGCGAAGACGGCATGCCCGTCTCGCGCAACAGCGAAGGCGCACTCCTGCACGACCCTGAGGAAATCGGCCGCCGCGTGGTCCAGGTGGTCACCGAGGGGACCGTCCGCGCCGTCACCGGCAAGGTGGTCCCGCTCGGCCACGATGCCGACGTCGTGCTCCTCCACGGCGACCACCCGCAGGTCCTGCAGAACGGGACGGCCCTCCGTGCGGCCCTGGACAAGGCGGGCATCAAAGCCACCGGACTCCAGGAAGTCCTCGCCGAAAAGGCCCGACTCGCCACGGTCTGAGGCTGAGCAGCACACCGGATCCATCACCCGCACCACCGAGCAGGACTCATGACCACGCACACAGCACCCGCAGGGCGGCTGCACCACCCAACCGAACTGGAAGCCGAGCCGTTCGGCGATTCAGCCCTCATGCTCCGGATCAAGCACGACGACGCCGACTTCCGCCGGGCGGCGGGCAGCAGGCTCCGCGACGTGCTGCTGGAGGTGCGGCCGTGCGCGGTGTTGGACATCGTGGCCGGCGTTGAGTCTTTGCTGGTCGAGTTCGATTGCCTGGCCGTGACCCACGAACAACTGGCCCAGACCATCCGCTTGGCGGTTGCCGGAAACGGCCTGGAACCTGGAACACCTAGCGCCTCGCAATCACTTTTTGTCATCCCGATGGTGGTCAGCGAGGAATTCTCCCCCGACCTTCCGGACGTGGCCGAGGAATTGGGACTGAGTCCGGAAGCGGTGCTGCAGCAATTCCAATCCTCGGTGCTGACCATCAACCTGCTGGCCGCGGCCATGGCCCCCATGATGGGCGGCGTCCGATTCCCGGGCCAGGTCAGCCGCTGCGTCGAGCCGCGGACCAATGTGGAACCCGGCTCCGTGATGGTCGCCGGGACCAACGCCATCATCCAGCCGTTCCCCGGCCCGAGCGGCTGGAAAGTGATCGGCCGGACTCCGCTCACCATCTGCGACATCCGCGAAGATCCGGCCACCTCCTACAAGCCAGGGGATCTGGTCCGTTTCGAAGTGGTGCCGGAGGACGGTTGGTCGCGGCTTGAGGGCCAGTTCCTGCGGCCCGCCCCCGACGGCCCCGCCTCGGATGTCGCGGAAGGGGATAGCAATGACCTTCCCTGAGCGTTCGATCGGCATCAAAGTAAGTGAAGCAGGCTGGCTGTCCACGTTCCAGGACCTGGGCCGCGAGAATTCCGAGTTCATGGGAGTCCCTTGCGGAGGCGCGGCGGACCAGCACTCCGCGGCCGCTGCCAACATCCTGGTCGGCAATAGCCGCAAGGCCGCGTGCCTGGAAATCATGGGCGGACGTTTTGCGTTCACAGCCATGCACGAGGTGATGTGCGCCGTGACCGGAGTCCCTGCGGAAGTCACGGTCAACGGGGATCCTGTTGCCATGTGGGAGCCCCTCTGTCTTCCTGCCGGAGCCAGGGTTGTGCTTTCCAAGGCCAGCGGCGGCATGCGGAACTACCTGGCCTTCAGCGGCGAACTGGAAACCGCCCGTTTCATGGGCAGCGCCGCGCCGGAATCCCGGATGGGCTTCCCTCAACAGCTTGCTCCCGGGCAGGAGATCACCCTCCGCAGCCGGTACCGAGGATTCACGCACCCGTTCCTGACCCAGCCGCTCTTCAGGCTGCCGGTTCCCGTGCCGGACTTCAGCCCGGAGGTGTGGACTATTGACGTCGTCGACGGCCCTGAAACGGACCGGACGCCAGGCATCCGGAAACTGCTCAGCTCCAGCCACTACACCGTCGGTGCCAAATCCAACCACGTGGGCCTCCGGTTGGACGGGCCCGTGGTGCATCCGGAGGGACTCGGGGAAATCGTGTCCCATGGTGTGCCGATCGGCGCCTTCGAAATCCCGCATGGCGATGAGCTCATCATCCTGGGGCGCTCAAGGACCCTGACTGCCGGCTACCCGATCGTAGCGGTCGCAGCCAAAGCTTCCCTCGCCATGCTGGGGCAGGCCAGTCCCGGCCGGAAGATGACCTTCCGCTGGATCAGGAACGACCAAGCGGTGGAGCAATACCGGGAACAGCAGCGCGGCCTGGCGCATCTGGAAGACCGCGTGCACGCCCTGTTCGCCGCCGTCGGGCTCCCCGTCTCCGCGAACTTTGCGGCGGTCTCCCCGCCGAGTCCCGCCGCGGTGTGACGCAACCACCCGAGGAAAGTACTTGACCGCCACCTTCTAAAATGAGAAACTCTTCTCATATGTGATTGACATCTCAAATGACTCATACAAAGAACGCAAGGAACTGAAAACCATGGGACTTCTGGACGGCAAGCTCGCGATCATCACCGGTGCCGGTACCGGCATGGGACACTCGACGGCGGGTCTGCTCGCCGGCGAAGGTGCCGTGGTGGTGCTGGTGGGGCGTCGTGAAGACGTGCTGCAGGAACTCGCCGCGGAAATCGTTGCCGACGGCGGCCGCGCCGTTGCCCGCGCCGCGGACGTCACTTCCAAAGACGATGTCGATGCGCTACTGGACTGGGTCCACGGGAATCTCGGCCAGGTCGACATCCTTGTCAACAATGCAGGCAGCTCCAGCAAGGTCCTCAACGTCCGCTGGATCAGCCAGCAGGAATGGAATGACGTCCTGGACGTCAACCTCAACGCCGTCTACCTGCTCAGCCAGGCAGTCCTTCCGGACATGCTGGCCCGCAAGACCGGAACCATCATTACGGTCTCCTCGCTCGCCGCGGTGAACCCGAATTTGCTCGGCGGCGCCCCGTATGGTGCGGCCAAGGCCGCGGTCCGGAATTTCATGACGTACCTCCACAACACCTTCCGCAACGACGGACTGCGCGCTGTGACCATCCTTCCCGGCGAAACCGCTACCCCCATCCTGGACAACCGCGCCCGCCCGCCCCGCGCAGAGGAGCGCGATGCCATGGTGCAGCCCGAAGACGTGGCCCGAGCCATTCACCTCGTGGCCACACTGCCCCAGCGCACCGTCGTCCAGGAATTGGTCATTGCCCCCACAATCCAGCGGGATACCTCCGGCGACATCGAGATCAGCCGCTGGGCCGGAGCCCCCGCCGAGCAATCAGCTACAGACCAGGCGCCGCAGCGATGAAGCCCCGCAGACTCTACGCGCCGTCCTCCCGGCCAACCACCAAGTCGCCCGCCCCCAGAACAAGCTCAGCAACCACCCAGATCAGGACCCTCATGACACTCGAGCCAGCCACCGCCGTCGCCGATTTCCAGCCCTCAGAGGCGGTGCAGCGCATCCAGCGCACATCGCTGCGGGTTCAGCAGCCCCAATCCAAGGGGGACCTTGTCTCCTTGGCCATGGGCGAACCGGACTTCGACACCCCGGCCCAGGTTCGAGAAGCAGCCGCCCGCGCCCTCGAGGACGGCTTCACCCACTACTCGCCGTTGCTCGGCGAGCTGGTGCTTCGCGAGGAGCTGGCTGCCCGTATCGGCCAGCTCCTCGGCGGAGTGGCCAGCCCTGGCGACGTGCTCATCACGCAGGGCGGCACGGCCGGCCTGTCCGCGGCGATCCTTGGCATCGTCAACCCGGGCGACAAAGTGGTCATTCCGGACCCCACCTATTCCCTGTACGCGGACCTCGTGAGCATGGCCGGGGGCATCACGGTGCCGGTGCCGCTGGCCGATGACCTGCACTGGGACCTCGAGGCACTGGCCACCGCGCTTGAAGGTGCCAGGCTGTTCGTCTTCTGCAACCCCTCCAACCCGACCGGCATCGTGCACTCCCGACGCGAACTCGAAGCCCTCGCAGACATGGTCGCCGGAACCGACACCCTGATCCTTTCCGACGAGGCCTACAGTGATCTCGTCTACACGCCCGAACCCTTCACCTCGGCACTTGAAATCGAAGCCCTGGCCGGCCGGACCATTTATTGCCAGACCTTCTCCAAGAGCTACGCGATGACGGGCTGGCGGGTCGGCTACCTCTGGGGCCCGTCCGACGTCATCGCCTCGGCCGCCCGGATCCACAACACCTTCAACGGTTCCATGAACCAGGCCGTGCAATACGGGGCGTTGACCGCCCTGAAGACGTGCGGCCCGGACATCGAACGCATGCACGCCTCCTATGCGTTGCGCAGGGAGCTCATGGCCAACGGTCTCCGGCAGATTCCGGGACTTACGGTCAGCTCACCGGAAGGCGCGTTCTACCTTTTCCCCAAGTACGACGCCGAGCTGCCGGCGTCCGCGATGGTGGCCCACCTTCGCAACCACGGCGTGGCCGTCCGTCCCGGCAGCGAGTTCGGCCGGAACGGTGAGTTCCACTTGCGCTTGTCCTACGCCGCCAGCTCCGAGGCCATTACCGCCGGTGTGGAGCGCTTGGCGGCCGGCCTGGCCGAGCTCCGGTGAGTGCGGCGGACGTGGCCAGCGTTGCTCCTGCCGCTCAGGCGCTACGCTGGGATCTGACACGGAAGGGGGCGCCCATGCGCAGCGACACCCAACGCAACCGCCGCCAGTTGGTGCGGGCCGCGGGGAAACTCTTCGCCAAGGCCAATGGCCCGGTGAGCATGACGGACATCGCCCGTGAAGCAGAGATCTCTCCCGCGACGGCCTACCGACATTTCGCGTCGGTGGAGGACGTCCTGGCCGCGTTCCGTTTTGGTGTTGGCGAGAAGTTGCGCGATTTCAGCGTCGCCCAGACCACGTCCGGGGTGGAACTGCTGGAGAGCGTCAGCCGGCATTGGGTGGGTCTCGTCATCAAGCACGGCGGTTCCATGGTCCACACCCGCTCGGGCGAGGGGTACCTGGCCCGTCTTCGCTCCGGCGCGTACTACCTGACTATCCAGGCTGAGGCTTTGGAGCGGCCACTCCGCGAGGCCTGCGAGGAACTCGGCCTCCCGCCCCTCGGGGACGAAGCCATGTTCCTGTGGAACATCCTCTTTGACCCCCGCGAAATTTTCGATCTGCTCAACACCGTCGGCCTGGACAAGGACCAAGTGTCCACCAAGCTTTGTGCGGCGCTCCGCGGTGCGATGGCTGCTTGGGCGGCCGCCGAGCCAACCCCGGCAAAGTGATCATCGGCTGTTCTTCTTCTGCCGGCAAATTAGTCAGATTGACCAATGACGATTGAGTCCGTTGCGCCAGCTGTAGTGTTCCTGTTGAAATAGTGGCAACAAAGGGAAAGGCTACCGCCGGACCCCACAGGCTACGGATCCCCCGGTACACCACCCGGCCACCCGAAACATCGTCCCGCAAGGACGCAGCCGCTGATTGACTCTTGTTCACGCATCGTCTTTCCGCAAGCCGCCGGCCGAGCGCCGGCACCACCATAAGAGCCCCTGAGCCACCGAACGCGTTGCGGTAGCTGAGGGGCTCTTGTGCCGCCCTGGTTGTGTTCTCAGAGAGGCTGAATCAACACCGCGACGTAGTCGTATTCATCTTGTGAGGCAGCCGTCCACTCGACCTCCACCGAATCACCGGCCTCGAGGGACCTGTATCCGCCTGATTGCTCGATGACTGAGAAATGTCCGAAGCACTTCTTCCCGTCGGGAAGAGTAAGTTCCCCCCAACCTTCTTCGGCCCTCCAGAAGAAACAGTCGCCTTGACTCGAGCTGAGTTCAACGTGGGTCCTCTCTTTGGCAACTAAACGTACGCAATTCTCCCAGTCTCCCGCACCCGCGCCGGAATCCTGCAGGCACGCCCGGCGCCGCATAGTCTTGTGCCATGACTTCCGCTGGCCGCTTCGCTCCGAGCCCCTCCGGCGAGCTACACGTGGGCAATCTGCGCACGGCCATGCTCGCGTGGCTCTTCGCGCGTTCCACGGGCCGCGCGTTCCTGCTGCGTATGGAGGACCTCGACCGTGCGCGGGCCGGTGCCGAGGAAGTCCAGCTCCACGACCTTGAAGCCATCGGCGTGACGTGGGACGGCCCCGTCGTTCGCCAGACGGACCGTGCCGGGCTGTACAACGACGCGATCACGCGGCTCACCGACGCCGGACTGACGTATGAATGCTTCTGCACGCGACGCGAGATCCAGGACGCGCCGTCCGCACCGCACGCACCGCAAGGTGCCTATCCGGGGACGTGCAGGAACCTTTCGACGGCAGAGCTCGAGATCCGCCGGGCGTCCCGCCCAGCCGCTATCCGGCTTCGCGCCGAAACCCATGAATGGACCGTGGAGGACGGGCTGCACGGACAATACACGGGCGCCGTGGACGATTTTGTACTCCGACGGAACGACGGCGTCACGGCCTACAATTTGGCCGTCGTGGTGGATGACGCGGAACAGGGCGTGGACCAAGTAGTCCGCGGAGACGACCTCCTGTCTTCGACACCCCGCCAGGCCTATTTGGCCTCGTTGTTGGGCTTAGCCGTTCCGGAATACGCCCATGTCCCTTTGGTACTGAATCGCGACGGCGCCCGCCTGGCCAAGCGCGACGGCGCGGTCACGCTCGGCGAGCTTGCCGCCCTCGGGCTCTCTGCCGGGGAGGTGCGGGACATGATCCTGGAATCGCTCGGCTTGCCGGGAGGGCCGCTTGGCGGCGCCTTGGATAGATTTGATCCGGCCCGGTTGCCATGCGGGCCATGGATATGGAATGGCATTCAGCAATCAACCCTCCGGAAAGGGGCTTAAGTGCTCGCCTATGTCCTGACCCGCTACGGCGGCGCCGACGCAATGGAGCTTCAGGACGTCCCCAGGCCGGTTGCCGGTCCCGGCGAGGTCCTGGTCAGGGTCTTTGCCGCGGGGCTCAATCCTGTGGACTACAAGCAACGCGAAGGCGCAGTCCGGGTGATCACCAGGCCAAGGCTGCCCTTGGTCGCCGGAAGCGAACTGGCCGGGATCGTGGAAGCTGTAGGCCCGGGTGTCACTCGCTTTGCTACGGGAGATCGTGTGTTTGCCCGCGTGGACAAGACCCGGTTGGGAGCCTTTGCCGAGCACGCCGCCGTCCACGAGGATCTCGTGGCGCTCATGCCAAGGTCGCTCAGCTACACCGAGGCCGCAAGCCTTCCCTTGGCGGGCCTCACCGCGTTGCAGGCATTGCGCGACGAGCTCAAGGTCAAGGCCGGAACCAAGCTGTTCATCTCCGGTGGCGCGGGCGGAGTGGGAACCCTTGCGATCCAGCTGGCCAAATACTTCGGCGCCGACGTGACCACTACTGCGTCTCCCCGGGGAGAAGAGTTGGTCCGGCGGCTCGGGGCGGACGCCGTCGTCGACTACACGAAGGAAAACCTGGCTGAAGCGGTCAGTGGCTTCGACGCCGCGCTGGACCTCGTGGGCGGCGAGACGCTGGACCAGACGTTCAAGATCCTCAAGCCGGGCTCGAAAGTGGTCAGCATCGCCGGGATGCCCGAACCGCAGACGGCCCTGAAAGACCTTGCGGCTCCGGCATGGACGACCGCGCTGTTCTGGGCAATCAGCCTCGGAATCCGGAGCCGTGCCCGGGAAGCGAACGTCAAATACCGTTACCTTTTCATGCATCCCAGCGGCGAGGACTTGAAATTCCTCTCCCGTTTGGTTTCCGAGGAGAAACTGAAACCCGTGGTGGACAGCAGCTATCCGCTCGAAAAGATCGGCGACGCTTTCGCCGCGCTGGAGCAGGGACGCGCCAAGGGCAAGATCGTGGTGACCATGCACACCCACGGCAGCGGCTAGGCTGTCCGGGTGGATGCACAGACGATTTCCCCTGGATTCGAACCAGTCGCCGAACTCTTTGGCCGATTCCTGAGCGAGGACCCGGAATATTCAGCCCAGCTGGCCGCCTACCACCGCGGCGTCAAGGTATTGGACATCAGCGGTGGCCCGCACCGCCGTCCGGATTCCGTGACCGGTGTCTTCTCGTGCTCCAAGGGGGTGTCCGGGCTCGTCATGGCACTTTTGGTCCAGGACGGCTTCCTGGACCTTGATGCCGAAGTAGTCAAGTACTGGCCGGAATTCGGCGCCGAAGGAAAGGCCACGATTACCGTGGCCCAGCTGCTCTCCCACCAGGCCGGGCTACTGGGAGTCGAAGGCGGACTCACCCTCGCGGAATACAACAACTCCGAGCTGGCCGCCGCCAAGCTCGCGCAGATGCGGCCCCTGTGGAAGCCCGGGACCGCCTTCGGGTACCACGCCCTGACCATCGGCGTCTTCATGGAGGAACTTTGCCGCAGGATCACCGGGTCCACCCTCCAGGAAATCTACGAACAACGCATCCGATCGGTCACGGGCGCCCACTTCTTCCTGGGACTGCCCGAATCCGAGGAGCCACGCTATGCAACCCTCCGTTGGGCTGAAGACCCGTCCCAGCCATGGATTGATCCCGCCAGCCATTTCGGGCTTTCGGCAAACTCGGCCGTGGGAGAGATCCTTGACCTGCCCAACCTCCGCGAGGTCCGCGCAGCCGGCCTGAGTTCAGCCGCCGG
The DNA here is from genome assembly GCF_040686575.1 of Arthrobacter sp. NPDC080073. Lineage (NCBI taxonomy): Bacteria > Bacillati > Actinomycetota > Actinomycetes > Micrococcales > Micrococcaceae > Arthrobacter > Arthrobacter sp. NPDC080073. The sequence goes on along the minus strand of NZ_JBFBKR010000006.1, from coordinate 43,679 downwards.
AGTGGCCAGCGCCGAAGGCATGGCCCGCGTCTACGCTGCGGCACTCACCGGACTTGCCGCCGACGGCGACCGACCCGCCGTCGCGCCCCTCCTCAGCGAAGAGACCATCCAGACCGTCACCGCCGAGCAGGTCTTCGGCATCGACCGGGTTTTCGGCGAGACGAGCTGCTTTGGGACCGTGTTCATGAAATCGCATGCCCGCTCGCCTTACGGCAGCTACCGGGCATTCGGGCACGACGGCGCCAGCGCATCTTTGGGGTTCGCTGACCCTGTCTATGAACTCGCCTTCGGGTACGTGCCGCAACAGGCCGAGCCGGGCGGAGCCGGATGCCGCAACCTCGAACTGAGCGCCGCCGTGCGGAAGGCAGTCACCGAACTGGCTCAGTAGGATGAAGCATGAGCGAAGCGAGATTCACCGTTGAAACAGCCATGGTCCTGGCCGAAGTGGCGCACAATCGCCAAAAGGACAAGCTGAAGCGGCCGTACCGCGAGCACGTGTTGGCAGTAGGGGATGCACTCGCCGACTTCGACGACGACATCCGGATTGCAGGCTACCTGCACGACATCGCCAAGGACACGCCGATTACCAAGCAGGCGCTGCTCGACATGGGTGTTTCCGAGCGTGCCGTGGGCATCATCGAACGCGTCACGCGCCGATTCCAGGATGACTCCGACAACGATGAAGCAGTCCTCCGGCATATCGCACAGGACCATGACGCCACTTTGGTCAAGATCGCCTGCAACGCCCACAACTCCGTGCCGGAGCGGGTGCGGGCGCTCGCCGCGAAATGGCCGGACAAGGCGCGCGCCACGCGCTACGCAGACGCCTGGGAAGTGCTCTACAAGGCGGTGCCGCGGGGAGAAATCCACCTCATCCTGCAACGCGTCAACCCGGATCTGCTGCCCGAGATGGACCGCCTGGCGGACTAGCGCTTCAACTCGGCAGGTTTCGAGTGTCTACGGTTTCCTCGGATCGACCTGCCGCGGGGTGGAAGCGGCCGCCGCCTCCGGGGTAGTGGATGCGGTGACTTCCGCGAGGACCCGCTGGTGGATCTGGGATGTGAGCTCGTGAATCGCGCGCGTCAGGTCGGTGTTCTCCTGGAGCAGTTGCTCCTGGGCGTTGTAGTCGTGGTCTGCCTTCACCTGCTGGAAAGCCGCTTGACGGTTCTGTCCGATCATGACGAAGGTCGAGAGGAAGATCGCTTCGAGCGAGACGATCAGGGTCAATGTCGGCCACGGACTCTGTTCGAACACGAGCATCCACACAGCGAAAAGCAACACGTGCAAGTAGACGAAGTTCATCGATCCGGCAAAGGCCGTGATCGCATCCGCGACTCGAAGCTGAATGCTTGCGGCCCGGCGCTCTGCCTCCGCCAGTACCGATGGATGCAACTTCGACCGCTCGCTTTGAGAGAGCAACCGTGTGGGTCTCAGGTAGGAGCGTGAATGCGGAAGAGTGCCCGTCGTGGATGTCGATTGGTGTCCGGCTTGCTGTGCCATACGTTCAATCCCTTGGCTCGCGGCGAGCCCATCTCGCCTCTGGGTGCGAGCCTAGCGTTGCCATGCGCGTGAACCTAGGATCGAACGCTCGGGCAAAGTGCGGCGGGTCGTGAGGGCGGAGCCGGGCAGCGCCGGGGCAAGGGCAGTGCCCTGTCCCGGCGCCCGCGTGGCGGAATGACGGTTGGTGTTTATACGCGGGATCTTCCGCTGAGGAAGTGGAAGATCAGAACGATCACGGCAACAACCAAAAGCAGGTGGATGAACCCGCCACCGATGTTGCCGATGAATCCGAGAAGCCAGAGAACCGCAATAATGATGGCTATCCAAAGCAACATAACAGTCTCCCTTGTGTACAAATAGAAATTCTGATTCTGCGCCCCGCCGCTCTGCGACCCGCGCAGATACCGTGTGGTGCCCTCACCTTATGCCAGGATCGGGTTCCTGTTAACGGGCAAGCAATAAGCGATAGTCAGGTTCCGATTTGGTGGCCTCGGCTCGGGGAAACCTACACGCTCATCAACCGTCGCCGATGCTTGAGCTCTTTGACCCAGTCCCTCGTCTGCGCCGGCCCAAAAGGAGAGGCGCCGGCGTCGAGCTCTGCTATGAGCGGGCCCGAGGCCTTGAGCGCGAGTCCCAGGACTCCCTCCGCTGCGCGCTCCGTCAGCCCGAGCTTCGCGGCCCAGGCAAGGAAGTGCTTCCGGGAGATTCCGCTCTTCTTGCCGCCGATGCCCAGCGCGAGCGTTTTGTCCCCATAGACCACTGTGGAGGGGATGTCGTAGAGCGGTGCGATGGTGTACTCACCCCGCGGCGACTGGACGATCGACACGTTCTTGGCATGGAGGTCGCCGTTGCCGCTCAGCCAAGCGAAGGCCAGCTGGATGGCGAGGTTTCGCAAGGCCGGGAGGGGCGCGGAACAGTGCGCCGCCAAAGCCAGGCAAACCTCGCCGAACGGCACGCTGTACTTGTCCGCAGGGTAGAGTCCCAGCACTTGGGCTCCGTCCTCGACCGCGAGGCGCAGCGCGGTTCCGTCGGCTCCGGTGAGGCGATCGAAACGCTCCACGAGCAGCCCTGCCCGCCCGCCGACGTCGTGTACCAGCTGCACGGCACTCACCGGTATCCGCAGCTTGCGCGCAAAACGGAACATCAGGAATTCGTTTTCCACGACGAACGGGAACTCGGGAGCATTCAGTTTGAGGATGAAGCGCTTGCCCGCTTGTGCGACCGGGAGCGAGATCATCCCGGCCGACAATTTGTCCTGCACACCCGCCAGCGCCACAGGATCAATGAGGCCTGAATCGCCGAGCAGCGCGTCGAAGTCGAGCGGCAGTTTCGAATCGAGCACGACGGCGGAGCCTCCTTCCGTGGGTGGCTCACCGTGGGGGACGGTCTGGACATCGCCCACGGCGTCCCCGCCCGCGCCCATGAGGAGCGCAAGCTCGTCGTCGGCGCTGGCCTTGACCGCGCGGCGCAGTGAATTCAGGCGGCGGCCTTCCGGGAGGAGGCCAGTGAAGTAGGGAGGGACCGCGCCGCTCGGGGTGAACACTGCTTCGTTTGTCAGCGGGAGCGTAGTGGCGACGGCCGGACCGCCTGATTCGAGGTACCGCGGCAGGTAGCTGAACTTGGTGCCGCCTTCATGCCGCTCGATGCGCGCAGCCAGGACTCCCTGCTTGTAGACGTCGGCGATGCGGTGGAAGGTCATGGCCGGCTGTTTGCAGTCTGGCTGCCCGCGGGTTGCACCAAGAGCTCAAGGCCGAGCGTGCCGAGGACCGCGAGGAGTGGTTCCAATTGAACCGTGGTCTTCCCTTGCTCCACGAAGCGGACGAATCGTTCCGAGACTCCTGCGAGGTCTGCGAGGTCGGACTGGCTCAGGCTCAGGGAGGCGCGGCGGGCACGGACCTTGGCGCCGAGGGACTCCGTGAATTCCTTGGGGGACATGTCCACCCTTCTGAGTCTTTTGGGGACATGCGCATATGCGCATGCCGGTACGTTCGTGCCGGTTTCACCATTTTCCGCCTCTCTGGGAGGCGAATCAAGGGTTGGCAGCGAAGAATCGGTACGTTCGTGCCGGTGCGCCCGGGTCGACATCGTGGGTGCGGGCCGTTCGCTGCGTTCCGGCACTGCGGTCCCGAGCCCACACCCACGAATTCGCCTAGGTGGCCGGACGTGCCCTCAGTCTTTCCAACGCGGATTCCCGGCGTGTGGCCCCTCGCCGTTCGTCGATCACGATCGAGATAGCCAATGCCGCCACGATCACCATCATGCAGACCGGAACAGAGACATCCAGGGCGGCCAAGCCCACACTGCCGCAGAGCAACACGACCACGAGGGCCGTGACTCCGAGGAGAGCCCGGTCGAAACCCAGCAGGTAGCCGTATAGCGAACTCAGGGCCACCTTGAACAAGGCCACAGGGACGGCAATGGTGGCTACGACGACGGTGGCGCTGATGTGCGCGGCATGATCGATGAAGAGGGCGGCCACGTGAAGTCCGCCACCGGTGGCGGCGATCGACCCAAAGATGAACATGTGGCCGTATCCGAACACGAATGCCCGGTGCCGTTGGTGGTGCAGGGCGTGACCGGACGGGAGGATGAAGTAGATCCACCACATCCCAAAGGCCAGCCCGGTACCGCCGAGACCCACGAGGGCGGCGTCAACGGACCAGCCGTGAAGGGCAACGATCGCCCGAAGGGATTCGATGGCTCCGATCAGGCACTCGCCCAGCGCGATGATGGCCAGGAGGCCGTAGCGTTCGGCGATGTGGTGCGCGTGCCACGGCGTCTTGGCTTTGCGCTCGGCGATGGTCGGCGTCGCCATTTCCAGCAGGAAAAGCGGAGCAGCCATGAGGAAATTCGTCAGGATGTCTGCATGGACAATCAGCACTACCACCCAGCCAACCTGCGCCACCACCAGGAATTTCGCGTAGGTGAGGCAGGCGCTTCGGCGCTCCGGATCCTGCTTCGCCGCACGCAGCCACTGAAACACCAACGCCAACCGCATGATGATGTAACCCAGCACCATGGTGGAATTGTCCACGCGGTGGCCTTCGTCGAGCGATTGGAACATCGGCTCGATGCCCATGGCAAGGATGAGCACGCCTACCATCTGCACCATGGTGACAACCCTGAAGACCCAGTCGTCAGTGTCGTAGGCGCTGGCAAACCACGAGAAATTGATCCAGGCCCACATAACGGCGAACATCGCGAAGGTGAGGCCGATCAGCCCGGAGCCGAAACGGGCTTCGGCCAGCTCGTGCGCGAACTGGCTGCCGGCAACCCCGAAGGCGATAACGAACGTCAAGTCAAAGAAGAGTTCCAGGGGCGTGGCCGTGCGATTCAGCTCCTGGGGATCACGGCCGCCCATGCGCGACAGTGCATGGCGCAATGGATTCATGGACATGGTTCAGGGTACCGCCGGAAGGCCCCCCGGGTCCCGATCCCTGGAGAGCGCGCCCGGGTTCCTCTTTGCCCACAACAGCAGTCCGATATACGTCAGGTCGAAGATGCTGCACAGGGCCCCAATGCCCAGAATGAACGGTGAACTCTCGAGGACCCCGAAGGTGATGGTGGGCGCGAGTGTCCCGATCCACTTCGCCACGGCGATCACCGGGGATTGGCCCCGCAGGCTGCGGCGGGCCGCGAACATGGCAATGAACAAGCCGGACATGAGGAGATTCTGCAGGAACGCCGCGTACCGGGATGCGGGATCCCAATCGAACTCGGCGATGAACAGCCACTGCACGGCGAAAGAGGCCAGACCGAGCAGGATCGCCCATCCGATGAACAGCGGCCGGGTGACAAATCCGGGAAGCTCCCGCCTGCCGAACGCCAAGAAGGTGTACACAATCGCGACGTCAGCCAAGGCCCAGGCAATGTTGATGACACCCTGCACGGAGAGTCTCGTGCTGAGCGAATGCACCGAGTAGGTGACCTCCCACGCGAAGTTCAGGCCCAGCGCCGCTGCCGGGATCGCGTATGTCTTGCCGCGAAACCCGATCCGGATCGCGCAAATGTAGACCGTCGTCCAGGCGACGCCGCTCAGGATTGTCAGAAACAGGTTCACGGTTCCTCCTTGTCCAACGCGGGGTCACTTAGCGCCCATCCGGGGCCCGAACATGGGCCTTAAGTGACCCCGCGTTGCGTTAAACCCGGCCCAGTACGTCGATGTCCTCAAGGAAGTCCCGGTGGACTTCCTCGCTGACGGTGGTGCGGGTGTCGGCGATGGCGTCGAGGTAGTCCTGCGTCACGGGTCCCTTGCGGCCGTTCGACGCCGGTGCGCCGCCCCCGCTGGAGGCGCCGGCACCGTCGTCGTACACCGCTTTTTCCAAAGCACGCTGGGAGGCACTCCGTGCCGCGTACTCGATGTCCGCGGGGGAGAAGCCCTCGGTCCGTGACACCAGCAGCGCCACGTCCACGGAGTCGACCACGCTGGCCGGGATGAAGCGTTGCCACATGGCCTCGCGGGCGTGGACGTCGGGCAGGCCGATGGGGATCACGTAGTCGAAGCGGCCGTGGCGCAGGAAGGCGGAGTCCAGGGCACGGATGAAGTTGGTGGCGCACACCAGCAGGCGCCCGGGCTGTTCGCGGAAGGCCGGGATGATCTTGAGGAGTTCGTTGGTGACGCCCTGCAGCGGCGACGGCGGCTCACCGGAGCGCTGGGACGCGATCTCTTCCACCTCGTCGATGAAGACGACGGCGTGCTCCAGTTCGGCGATTTCCAGGAACGTCTCACGCAACGCACCGGCCAGGCCCTTGGGATCGGAGGCCAGCCGCGAAGGAAACACCTCCACGAACGGCCACTCGAGCCGGGACGCAATCGCCTTCGCGAACGTCGTCTTGCCGGTCCCGGGCGGCCCGAAGAGCACGACGGCGCGCGGCGGCACCACGCCGAATTGATCGGCGAGGTCGGCCTCGGCCAGGGGAAGGACCAGGCGGCGTTCCAGCAGTTCCTTTTCGCGCCGCATGCCGGCGACGTTTTCCCACAGGTCCCGGGCCAGGATGCGGCCGCCGAGCTGGCTCAACGGCTCGAGTTCCTGGCGCTGGACCGGGATGGTCCGTTCGAAGTAATGCAGGTTTTGCTTGAGCAGGAAGCCGCGGCCGAGGAACGCTTCGACCCGGGTCTCGGACTCCGGCATGAGCGCCGAGAGCTTGTTGAGCCCGTGCGGGGTCATCCGGTTCTCGACGGCGGCCAGCAGCGAGGTGCCGATCCCGCGGCCCCGGAACTCGGGCAGCGTGGCCAGGAAGACAATCCAGCCCTGATCATGGGCCGCGCGTCCGACGGCGGCACCGACCACCTGTTCGCCCTGCACCGCCACGACGGCGTGGTCCTTCTCGCACGAGGCCAGGACCTCGGAGAGCGCATAGACCGGATCCACGTTGTCCGCTTTGAGCGACTCCCACAGGTGCAGGATGCCGTCCATGTCCGAGGAATGGAAGTCCCTGATACGCCAATTGCTCATGCCTGCTCCTTGGTGGATCGCCATCGATTGCCTGGTGTTGAGCATAGGCGAATCGGGGGTGGAGGAGGGTTGCGCGGGCGTTGCGTTACGTCGCTAACTCCCAGTGGCCCGGCTGGCGATGAGTCCTGCGAATTCGGTACTCACCGAGTGGCCTTCTCAGTGCCTACTGATGCAAGCGAGCCGGAACGGGCCCGGTAGAACTCTTGTCGCTGGCGGCCGAGCCCTTCTACCTCAAGCTCCACTACGTCGCCCGGCTGGATGTAGGGGAACCGCCCGGAGAGTGCCACGCCTTCCGGAGTGCCCGTGAGAATGACGTCGCCGGGCTCCAGGACCATGTACTGGCTGAGGTGGTGGACCACGGTAAGGGCGTCGAAGATCATGTCCGACGTATCCGACGATTGCCGGATCTCGCCATTGACCCAGGTGTGCAAGGCGAGGTGGCCGGCGTCGAGCTCATCTGCGGGAACCAGCCACGGACCGAGGGGAGTGGACTGCGGAAGCGACTTGCCTTTGGTCCACTGGCCTGCGGCTCCGGGCAGTTGGTAGTCGCGCTCGGAGAGGTCGTTGGCGACGACGTAGCCCGCGATGCAGTCCGCGGCCTCCTCGGTACTGGAAAGGTATGACGCTTCGCGGCCGATGACGATTCCGAGCTCCACCTCCCAGTCGTACTTTTCCGACGACGGCGGGATGGGCGCCGCGTCGAACGGTCCACTGACGGTGTTGCTCGGCTTCAGGAACACCACGGGGGATTCCGGTGGTGTGGCGCCGGATTCGGCCGCGTGGGCGGTGTAGTTGAGGCCGATGCAGACGACGTTGCCGGGGCGGGCGATGGGGGAACCGATCCGGAGTCCCTCGGCCGAAATTTCGGGCAGACTGCCAGCATCAAGGGCTTCCCGGGTGCGTGCGATGCCGTCCGTGGCGAGGAACTCTCCGTTGATGTCCTTCGTCAGCGGGTCAAGGCTGAAGTATTTTTCGGTGGCGGTGGCGTCTTGGGCGATGACAACCGGCTTTTCATTTCCGGCAGTGCCCAGCCGGGCGAATTTCATGGTCATGTATTCCTCCGTGCGCTGGCTCTAACATCCGAGCTCTAGTCTGCTGTTGCTCTCCATAATACGGAAATGTGACCCATTGACAATGTAGACATCGGATGTTTACGCTTCCCAGTAAAGTCCTGCTGCCAAGCAAGGAGCACAATGAGCGTCATCACCGAGGTAGACACCTTCGATATCCGTTTTCCCACCTCTCAGGAACTGGACGGATCGGATGCCATGAATGCGGATCCGGACTATTCGGCGGCATACCTGGTGATCCGCACCGACGCCGGTGACGGCCACGAGGGCCACGGGTTTGTCTTCACGATCGGGCGTGGCAACGAGGTGGAGTCCGTGGCGATCCAAGCACTCCGCCACCACGTCCTGGGCCGCAACGTCGAGGAGCTTCTCGGCGATATGGGTGGCACGTGGAAGCTCCTCGCCCACGATTCCCAGCTCCGTTGGCTCGGTCCCGAAAAGGGCGTGATGCACATGGCGATCGGCGCCGTCGTCAACGCGCTTTGGGACCTCAAGGCCAAGAGGGCCGGGCTCCCGCTCTGGGAACTGCTATCCGGAATGAGCCCCGAGGAGATCGTGGCGCTCGTGGACTTCAGGTACCTCAGCGATGCCCTGACCCCGGATGACGCGCTTGGAATATTGCGGACGGCGGAGCCGGGGCGCGCCGCCCGCAGGGCAGCGCTTCTCGCGGAGGGATACCCCGCATACACCACGACGCCGGGCTGGTTGGGTTACAGCGACGACAAACTTGTGCGTCTGGCAAAGGAAGCCGTTGCTGAGGGCTTCGGGCAGATTAAGCTCAAAGTGGGAGCCTCCCTCGACGACGACGTCAGGCGCGTCCGCACAGCCCGCGATGCCGTGGGCCCGGCCATCAAGATCGCCGTGGACGCGAACCAACGCTGGGACGTGCAGGAAGCCATTGAATGGATGGCGCACCTGGCCCCCTATGACATTGCCTGGATCGAGGAACCCACCAGCCCCGATGATGTCTTGGGCCATGCGGCGATTGCCCGCGGCGTGGCGCCGATTCCCGTGGCAACGGGTGAGCATGTCCAAAACCGGGTGGTGTTCAAGCAGATGCTGCAGGCCGGGTCGCTGCAGGTCCTTCAGCTGGACGCGGCGCGGGTGGCAGGAGTGAATGAGAATATCGCCATCCTCCTCCTCGCCGCGAAGTTCGGCGTCCGCGTCTGCCCGCATGCAGGCGGCGTTGGTCTCTGCGAGGCCGTGCAGCACCTGTCGATGTTCGATTTCGTGGCAGTTTCCGGCGACAAGAACGGTCGGATGATTGAGTTCGTCGACCACCTGCACGAACACTTCGTCACGCCCGTCGATGTCCACGACGGCTGCTACTGGCCTCCGTCCGCACCCGGGGCCGGCAACGAAATGGTCGGCGGAACGCTGGCCGATTACAGATTTCCCGAAGGTCCGATGTGGGCCGCGGTCCAACTGAAAGCACATGGTGAAGATGTCCGCAATGATCGCCCAAGCACCTTGGTTCACGGAGTACCGGTTCGGCATGTTTGTCCACTGGGGCCTGTACGCCCTGCCGGCCCGGCACGAGTGGGTCATGAACCGCGAACGCATTCCTTCCGAGGAATATGACAAGTATTTCCAGCACTTCAACCCGGATCTCTACGATCCGCGGGAATGGGCCCGTGCTGCGAAGGATGCAGGCATGAAGTACGTGGTGCTGACCACCAAGCACCACGAGGGCTTCTGCCTCTGGGATTCCGCACTCACCGACTACAAATCCACCAAGTCTCCGTCCGGCCAGGACTTGGTGGCCCAATACGTCGAGGCACTGCGGGAATTCGGCCTGAAGGTAGGTTTCTATCATTCACTCATTGACTGGCACCACCCGGATTTCACCATCGACGGGTTCCACCCCGGACGGGACAACCCCGACGCCGAGAAGCTCAACGAGGGCCGCGACATGGCCCGCTACCGCGAATACCTCCATGGCCAGGTGCGCGAGCTGCTCAGCAACTATGGCCAAATCGACTACCTCTTCTTCGACTTCTCCTATTCCAGCGAGGCCCACAAGAACGTCTGGGGCGGCAAAGGGCGCGAGGCGTGGGGTTCCGTGGAACTCTTGAAGATGGTCCGGGAACTTCAGCCCGGCATCATCGTCAACGACCGCCTGGACATTCCCGGCGACTTCGCCACGCCCGAGCAGTACCAGCCGTCCGGTCCCATGGTGGTGAACGGCGTCGAGGTGCCTTGGGAAGCGTGCCAGACCCTCAACGGCAGCTGGGGCTATGACCGGGACAACCTGGACTACAAGTCCGCGGACATGCTCATCCGGATGCTGGTTGACGGAGTGTCCAAGGACGGAAACCTGCTCCTCAACGTCGGTCCCACGGCCCGCGGGAATTTCGATCCAAGGGCCGTGGAGTCCCTCCGCGGCATCGGCAACTGGATGAAGCTGCATTCCCGGGCCATCTACAGTGCTGGGCCTGCGGCGTGGACCCCGCCCGCCGATGCCCGGTACACGCGCCGCGGCGACCGCCTTTACGTGCACCTGTTTGCGTGGCCCTTCGAATACGTCCACCTCCCGGATCTCGCCGGCAAGGTCGGATACGCCCAGCTACTCAACGACGCGTCCGAAGTCGCGATGCTCGAGATCGCACCGGACCGGGAAGCAATCAACACGACCCCTGGAGGACAGCCAGCAGGTACCCTGACATTGAAGCTGCCTGTCCAGCGACCGGACGTGGCGGTGCCCGTCGTCGAACTCTTCCTGAAGCCCGGGGTGTAGCGTACCGGAAACGATTGCCCTGCGGTGCCGCCGGCATCGGCAACCTGTAGCGTGCCAAGCATCGGCGCGAGCTAGAGCGCCTGGCGCAACCAGCTCTCGACGCCGCTGATGTGGACCGTCACGAGCGCCCGGACCAGCTCGGCGTCGCCGCGTTCCAAGGCGTCCGCGATGGCCTTGTGCTCGGCCAAGGTGTGGGCCACGGCTTTTTCCTGGGTCAGCCCCCGCCAAATGCGGGCCCGGACGGTGTTGCTGGAGAGCGCCTCGAGCAGGCCGGCAAGGTAGTCGTTTCCGGCGGCCTGGGTGATGATGCCGTGGAATTCGAGGTCGTGGGCCACGAGTTCTTCGACGTCGGTGTTCTCGTCGATCCCGTCCATCGTGGCGCGCAGGGCCGTGAGTGCAGCTGGAGTGATCTTGCCTGTCGCGATGAACGCGGTGGCGGGCTCCAGGATTCGTCGGACCTCAAAGAGCTCCAGGATGGAACGGTCCTGATGAAGATCAATGACGAACGCCACGGCCTCGTTGAGCAACTTGGCGTCAAGGCTGGTGACATAAGTGCCGTCCCCACGCCGCACGTCCAAGACCCGGATGAGTTCGAGGGCTTTGACGGCTTCGCGCAGGGAGCTTCGCGAGAGGCCGAGCCGCTCGCTCAGCTCCTTTTCCGGAGGAAGGCGGTCCCCGGCCTTGAGTTCGCCGCGGATCAGCATGTCCTTGATCTTGCTGATCGCTTCATCTGTGACAGCCATGGCTACATCCTAACGGCGAATGATCCGATGTCTGGGCACCCAACGCACGACGGCGGCACCTGCGGTTCCGAACGAACGAAACCGCAGGTGCCGCCGTCGGGCACTTAATTTTTGGGCGAGTACTGAAAGGGCTAGATCCTGTCCTCTGCGCCGGCAACCGGTAGGTTGGCGACCACGGGGGAGCTGCCGGTGAAGCCGTCGCGGGCTGCGGCGAGTTCGTGGATCTGCTTGCGGCACAGGTACCAGCCGACCACCATGAGGGCGCAGGCGATTGCTGTGACCAGCATGGTGAGCGGGGAGTCGATGAACACCATTACCAGCACACCCACCAGGAACAGCAACGAAAGGTAACCGGTGTAGGGGGCGCCGAACATCCGGAAGGACGGACGCTTCAGCCAACCCTTGTCGGCCCAGCGCTTGAGCTGCATTTGGCACAGGACAATCGTGGCCCATGTGACGATGATGCCCACCGAGGCGATGTTGAGCACGATTTCGAACGCCTGCGCCGGGACGAGGTAGTTCAGCGGAACACCGAGCAAGGAGACGCCGGCGGTGATGGCGATGCCGCCGTAGGGGACACCGGCCTTGTTCATCCGCTGGGCGAACTTCGGAGCCGAACCTGCCACCGACATGGAGCGCAGGATGCGGCCGGTGGAGTACAGCCCGGCGTTCAGCGAGGACAACGCCGCCGTGAGGACCACGAGGTTCATGATCACGTCCACGCCCTGGATTCCGATGTGGCCGAAGAACGTCACGAACGGGCTGACGCCCTTCTCGTACGAGGTGTACGGCAGCAGCAGTGCCAGCAAGATGACGGAGCCGACATAGAAGACGGCGATGCGGAAGACCACGGAGTTGATGGCCTTGGGCATGATCTTCTCGGGGTTCTCGGTCTCACCTGCAGCCGTGCCCACGAGTTCTATGGAGGCGTAGGCGAACAGCACACCCTGCATGAGGATGATCATCGGCAGCAGGCCGTTGGGGAAGATGCCGCCGTGGTCCGTGAGGAGGCTGAAGCCGACCTCCTGGCCCGGTACGGGCGTGCCGAAGATAACGAAGAAGGTCCCGACCACGAGGAAGGCCGCCAACGCGGCCACCTTGATGAGCGCGAAGTAGAACTCCATTTCGCCGAACACCTTGACCGAAACCAGGTTCAAGCCCAGGACAACGACCAAGGCGATCAGGGCCCATGCCCACTGCGGAACAACGCCCATCCACGGGACGTATTTGCCGAAGAAGTTCATGTAGAGGGCTGCGGCGGTGATGTCCACGATGGTGGTGGTGGCCCAGTTGATCCAGTAGAACCAGCCGGAGACGAACGCAGCCTTCTCGCCGAAGAACTCGCGGGCGTAAGAGACGAAGGAGCCGGACGACGGGCGGTGGAGCACGAGTTCGCCGAGGGCGCGCAGGATCAGGAAGGCAAAGAAGCCGCAGACCGCGTACGCGATGACGAGCGAGGGGCCCGCAGCGTTGAGGCGGCCGCCGGCACCCAGGAACAGGCCGGTGCCGATGGCACCGCCGATCGCGATCATCTGGATCTGGCGTGGCTTCAGGCTTTTGTGATAGCCCTTGTCCTCGGCGTGGAGGAGCTTTTCGGTGGCGTGCGCCTGTGGCGGGACCGTGTGGTCCGTGATGGGTGCATTGGTCATGGGAATCCTTAGGGGGTGTCCTGTTGGGGGTCCGGATCTCGTCGTCCGGCCGGTCTTTTCGCGCGTTCAGGCCCGACGGCGGCGGGTGAGCGCCGCCGTCGTCGGACGTTTTGCGCGGCTCAGCCTAGTTGCTGAGGTTGGCCAGGCGTTCGGGGCGGAGGAGCTCATCGAGCTGCTCCGAGGTCAGCAAGCCGTGTTCGAGAACGAGCTCGGCGACGCCCTTGCCGCTCGCCAGCGCTTCTTGGGCGATGGCGGTTGCGGAGGCGTAGCCGATGTGCGGATTGAGTGCCGTGACGAGTCCGATCGACTGCTCTACCGTGAGGCGCAGGCGTTCGGTGTTCGCGGTGATGCCCCGGACGCAGCGTGACGTGAGTGTGCGGCACGCGGCTTCCAGGTGGGAGATGCTCTTGTGGAGGCTGTGTACGATAATCGGCTCGAAGGCGTTCAGCTGGAGCTGTCCCGCTTCGGCTGCCATGGTGACTGTGACATCGTTGCCGATGACTTCATACGCCACTTGGCTGACCACTTCCGGGATCACCGGATTGATCTTGCCTGGCATGATGGACGATCCCGACTGCACAGCCGGGAGGTTGATCTCGCCCAGTCCCGCACGCGGTCCGGAGGACAGCAAGCGGAGGTCGTTGCAAATCTTGGAAAGCTTGACGGCGACGCGCTTGAGAACGCCCGAGAGGTGGACGAACGCGCCCACATCCTGGGTGGCCTCGATGAGGTCGACAGACGTGACCAGCGGCAAGCCCGTGATCTCGGCCAGGTGCCTGCAGGCTGCTGCGGCGTATCCAACGGGGGCGTTCAGGCCGGTTCCGATGGCAGTGGCGCCAAGGTTGATCTCGTGGATGAGCAGCTGGGACTCGGCCAGCCGGGCCCGGTCCTCGCCCACGGTCACTGCGTAACCGCCGAATTCCTGGCCGAGGGTCATGGGGACGGCGTCCTGCAACTGGGTGCGGCCCATCTTGACTACCGAACGGAACTCCTGGCCTTTTTCCGCGAACGCGACCTGGAGTTCCTGGAGAGCCGAAAGGAGGCCCTGGACCGAGAAAATGGTGGCCAGGTTGACGGCGGTGGGGTAGACGTCGTTGGTGGACTGGCTCAAGTTGACGTGGTCGTTCGGGTGCAGCCTGGCGTAGTCGCCCTTGGGGTGGCCGAGGATTTCAAGGGCCCGGTTGGCGATGACCTCGTTGGCGTTCATGTTGGAGCTGGTGCCGGCACCGCCCTGGATGACGTCCACCATGAATTGCTCGCGGAGCTTGCCGTCCAGAATGTCCTGGCAGGCCTGCTCGATGGCGTCCGCCCGTTCGTCGTCCAGGAGGCCGAGCTCGCGGTTGGTGCGGGCGGCAGCGAGCTTGACTGCGGCCAGGCCCTTGACGAGGTTGGCGTTGCTGGCCAACGGGTGACCTGTGATGGGGAAGTTCTCGATGGCACGCAGCGTGTGCACGCCCCAGTAGGCATCAGCAGGGACGTCCCGGTCGCCGAGGAGATCGTGTTCCGAGCGGAACCCTGGAATTGTCGTGGAGGGCACGGCAGATGTCATTGCTGTCCTTTGGTCTTTGTGCTTGTTTGACTGCGTCAGTTGGAGTCAGTTGGATGCGAGGAAGTTCGCGGCACGGAGTACGCCAACAGGGTGGCCGCCGCCCAACACAGGCGCGCTCGCGAGCGTGGCGAGCTGGCCGCCGTCGAGCCCTAGTTCCTCAAGGACGCGCACGGTGACGGGCATGCGTGCGCGGTCGCCGCCGTCGGCGATCTTGATGGCGACGCCGGTGCCGTTGCGCAGGCCGATGAGCTGGAGGCCTTCGAAGCCGTCCTTGGCGAGCAATCCGGGAACCGCACGCATGATTGCTGTGACGTCGCGGCCCTCGCCTGCGACCATCTCGGGGAAGGTGCGCATGGCGTGGGCTACTTGGCCTTCTGCTGTTTCGTTGTCCGCTGCCGCCAAGCGGCCATACGCCCGGGCCATTCCGTGCAGGCTGTGGGCAAAGAGCGGAGTGCCGCAACCGTCCGTGCTGACGGCGGCTGCGTCTTCGCCGGTGAGTTCGGTGATGGTGTCCCTCACGAGCAACTGGAGGGGATGCTCGGGGTGCAGGTATCCCTGGACAGGCCAGCCGTTGATGACGCACGTGGCGGCCATGGACGCGTGCTTGCCGGAGCAGTTCTGCGCGAGCTGGGTGGGCTTGCCGCCGGCGCGGAGCCATGCTTCGCGCTCGGCGGTGCCGTAGGGGAGGTCGGTGCTGTTTTCCAACGCGCTTTCGTCCAGGCCATGCATTTCGAGGATGCGTGCGGCGCCGTCGAGGTGCATTGCGGCGCCGGAGTGGCTGGCTGCGGTGAGGGCGAGGAGGTTCTCCGGAAGCTTGAGTCCCGCGCGGATCATGGCGACCGCCTGCAGCGGTTTGAGCGAGGACCGCGGGTAGAACGCGGCATCGGGCTCGCCCGCTTGGAGGAGCGTATCGCCGTCAGGCCCGACGGCGATAAGGGAACCGTAGTGGATGCTCTCGACCAGGCCGTCGCGGGTCTGTTCCGCGAGGGGGACATGGCGCGGGGTTGGCGGATTGGTTGCTGCCGGGGTGGTGGCGGCGCTTTCGTGCAGAGCACTGTGCGTTGCATGCGGGGTGGGCATGACTTCCTTCAGTTGCTGGATCATTTGCTGAGGATGGAGTCCAACGCAACGCTGACGGCGCTGAGATGGTCGGCCATGGCGGCTTCGGCGGCGGAGGCGTCGCCGGCTTCGATGGCTTCGACGATGCGGAGGTGTTCATCGTCTGAAACATGCTGGCGGTCGGCCACCATGTTCAAGGTTTCGGATTGATGGGCCAGGGCTTCGCGGATGTCTGCGACAACGCTTTCGAAGACTTTGTTGCCGCTTGCGCGGGCAATGGCAGAATGGAAACTGGCGTCGAGGCTGACCCAGGTCTCAGGGTCGGTCTCGGCTGCCATTGAAGCGAAAATTTCCTTGAGGTGTTCGAGGTCTTCCGGACTGCGGCGCTTCGCCGCGAGGCCGGCTGCCGGGACCTCGATATGCGGGCGTGCCTCGTTGAGGTCCCGTGCCGAGTACTGGCCGAGTGCGAGGTCATTGGCCACCCGGTCCGCGACGACGAACGTGCCTTTGCCGGTCTTAGTGACCGTCAGCCCAAGCGCAGTGCACGAGCGGAGCGCCTCGCGGATGACCGAGCGGCTTACCCCGTACTGCGCGGCCAAGGTGGCCTCGGAGCTGAGTTTGGCCCCCACTTCCACGGTTCCGTCTTCAATGTCCTGGCGGATGGCGCTGAACACGGCTTCCGCGGCACTGAAGCGGGCGAGGGGCCGGGGGCTTGATGCCCTGGGTGCTTGGGCCGGCCGGGGGACGGCGCCGCTTGTGGCGTTGCGCTGGCCAGCCGCAGCTTTCTGGCTGACGGCTGGCTGTCCAGGGGCGGCCTGTCCGGCTGTCCGGCTGTCTGACAGGTTCACTCTACGAATATGGCACGGGTCACAGGGCAGTGTCAAGATTCACTGCCTTGCTGGGTGAGCTTCGACTTAAATGCTGGATGTCCCAGATTTAATTATCTGATGCCCTCATGGCGGGGAGTTGGTTGATTTCTAGGGGCGCAGCAGGGCATAGTCTTAATTGTTATGAATACCCTGGCGAAAATCCTGATGCGATGAAGCCCATCGAATTTCCCGACTTCCTGTTCAGTTCTCCGCTGGCCAAGGCCATCATTGAGCTTGAACGGATACGTAGTGACATGGGTGACGGGACGACTCATCCTGCGATCTTTTCGCAGTTGAAGGACCTCTTCCAGCTGATTTCGAACATCATGAGCGCGCGTATCGAGGGAAACCGCACATCGATTGTCGACGCCGTGGCGGGCGTGGAACGGGCCGATCGCTATGGCGACGTGCAGCAAAATGATGGCGTTAAAGAGATCGTCCAGCTGCAACAAGCAACGGCCTTCGTCGATGCAACGGTGAGCCCGGGAACCACGCTGACACACGGACTTGTTCGGGAAATCCATCGAATATCGGTTGAAGGGCTTGAGCGTGAGGGCGATCGTACGCCTGGCGCATACCGGCTGAGTGATGTCACCATCAGCGGATCCGCCCACCGCCCGCCCGCTCCGGGTGATGTCCACAGTGACATGACTTCACTCCTGGATTTCATCAATGCAGATGTCGAGCAGAACTTTGAACTGCTGAAGATCGCTTTAGCCCACCACCGCTTCGTATGGATTCATCCATTTGGGAACGGAAATGGGCGCGTTGGAAGACTCCTCACGTATGCGGCGATGAGGCGACACGGGTTCTCTGACGCCGCCGGCTACCGCGGGCTGAACCCTACTGCAGTGTTTGGCCAGAACAGAAGTCTCTACTACGAACGTCTCAAGGACGCGGATTCGCTAGAGCCTGCGGCTCTCGTCCGGTGGTCTACCTATTTTCTGGAGGGACTCTTGGCTGACATGAGGAAACTTTCGATGTTGGGGACCCAGGGTTTCGTAACGGAAGAACTTCTACTGCCCGCTTTGCGAAGAGGACTGCAGACAGCGAGGTTTACGGTGAATGAAGCAAGTGCACTGTTCATCGTCGCGAAGAAGGGGGAGGCGAAAGCCGCGGACCTTGAATCGGCTTTCCCGGGCTCGGCTGCAACCCGTAGCCAGAACATCCGGAAGCTCCTCGATCGAGGCGTTATCGAGCCTATTGGCGACGGCAGGAGGACATACCGCCTCCGCCTGGTGCCGAGTGAGTTGACCCCGTTGCTGACGTGGCGCCTCGACCAGATGGGATTCCTGCCTCAGATACTGAGAGACACTCAATAGGCGGCCAGTCGATCGAACCGGCATTCGTGAGGCGAAAGAACTGCTGCGGGAGCATAATTACTCCCATGGCCAGCCGTCCGCGCGGGGGATGGGATTCAGCGAGACGGGCAGCACCGCCCATCACGGTGGAAGTGCCGGTCCTCGGTATCGGGGCGGGGCCCTCGGACTACGAGGAGTTGGCGCGCTACGTGTTTGCGTTGCGCCGGTTGCGGGGATTGCACATGACGCTGTTGCACCTGGGTGTCCTTGAGGACTTTTGCCGGGACGTGGCGGCTTGGACCAAAGGCAACACCAGCGCCGAGTCCGCCCAGCTCAGGACCGTTGCGTGGCTTGAGGCGCTGCCTGTGCTCGGGGCCTTTTCCGGCAGTTCGGAAAGGCTGATCGTCCTAGGCGGGGGCGGAGTGTGTGGACTGGAAGTGGACATACCCGCCGCGGTGCGCGACTATCAGCTATCCCTCGTGCACGCCCTTCACGAACTCCTGGATGAATTGCTCGTCGACAACATCGACGACTTCATCCTCAGCTCCCCTGCCCTTGGATTCCGCTCGCCTCGCTGGGTACCCCACGTGGCCGTGGGCAGGCCAATGTACAAGGGCCGTGGGCCTTGGGAGATTGGCCGGGTGGGAGTTGATTTCGGCGAATCGCGGATCAGGAACCGCCAAACCCTCCCTCAATTACCGTAGTGGTACCTGCAAGCCGCGATTAGCACCTCGATGCCCTCGTCAGTTTCGACGAACTTGTACACCAGGCGATGCTCGTCCGTGATGCGCCGTAACCAATATCCGTGGAAACCATGTTTCAGCGGCTCGGGCTTGCCGATGCCCTCATTGCCGTGCCGGGTTATGTCCTGCAGCAACCCATTGATTCTCTTCAGTGTCTTGCGATCTTGGGATTGCCACCAAACGTAGTCCTCCCACGCCGCCGAGGACCAGATCAGCCTCATTCAGCGAGATCCCGGGCCACGCCCCGGCCAGCTTCCAGTTCCTCGATGGACGAAAGGATCCTTTGCGCGTTGGCCGGACTGCGCAGTAGGTATGCAGTCTCGCGGAGGGACTCGTAGTCATCACGCGAAACTATGACGACGTCTTCCTTGCCTGGCCGGGTGATGATTACTTCTTCCCGGTCATTCGTGACGGCGTCGAGAGTCTCCTTGTAGTGGGCTCGGGATTCCGAGTAGCTGAGTGTGCGCATGGTGATCTCCCTAAGTGGCGTACAGAATATTGTACGCCGATTTGGTGGATCGATCCGGAATTGCTATCCGTGGCTTTTCAGCCGGATCGTCCGGGCCTGGTGGATGGCGGCCAGGGCAACCGCGCTGGCTGTGAGCCTGAGGGCGTGGACCCTGTACCACCGCTTCAACAGCGGCTTGCGGCGCTCCTCGTCGAGGGGCTGCAGGCTGAAGAACAGCTTGGGGTTGATGGATCGCAGCAGGTACGCCGTAGCGGCAGCACCCGTGGCGGAGCTGGCGGCGGCCACTATCAGCCAAGTCCGGCTTTCGGAATGCCTCCATCCGCTGATGAGGGCAGCGACGGCGGCAGGGGCACTGAGCGGCGCGATCGGCGCGTAGTAGCGCCCGGGGCTTCCCGCTCCGAAGGCGGTTCGAGGGAGTTCACGGCTCGCTTCCGCGGCCGCCACCCGGTCCGGGATTTTGACGACGGCCTCGTAGAGGTTGCCGAAAAACCAGTGTGCGTGGGTGAACTCCGCGACCCCCAAGAGCCGACCAGCGAACACATCCCGACCGTCTGAAGAAGTCTGTCCCATGCCCACAATCTACCGCCGATGCGCAGCGCCGGGCGCGTAGTTCGCCTTCCTCCTGAGCCGCCCGGGCTATATGGTCAACACCATGGTCTGAGGACCGTGAGGACAAAACGACCGGCCTGATGGAGGACTACCCTTGGTCGAGATCTATATGGTTTTGCCCGCGAATGTGCGCCATCGTTCCGGGGGAAATGTCTATAACGCGAGGCTGGCTGAGGCACTCCGCGCGGAGGGTGCAGAGGTCTCCGTCCGCGAGTTCGACGGCGGCCGGCCTTCGGGAAATGGGGACGACCGGAGTCCCTTTCCCGATGCATTTGCCGGAGGCACCCCGCCCATCTACATTGTCGACGGCCTGATTGCCTCGGGCGCGCGCACGGAGATTGAGACAGCAACTAGTGCAGGGCGCCGCGTCTGGGTACTGCTCCACATGCCCCCTTCCGCGGAGGATCCAGTGGAAATGAGCGCGCTCCGCGCAGCGACGGGTCTTCTCTGCACCGGTCCCCGTACTGCCGAAGCGGCCAGAAGCCTGGGCCTGCGCAACGTGCACTTGGCGATCCCCGGTGTAGATCTCCCATCGAAGGCGCTCCCGAGTCCACGAGGTGCTGCGGCACCGCATTTCATTATGGTGGGCGCCCTGCTTCCCAATAAGGACCAGATCTTCTTTGTCGACGCGCTCGCCCGGATCAAGGACCTGGAGTGGACCGCGGCCCTTGTGGGCTCCACAGAAGCAGACCCCGCCTACGCCACCGCCGTGCGGGAGCGCATCATCCGGAATGGACTTGAAAAGCGGGTGGAAACAACAGCTGAGCTTTCCGGCAAGGCCTTGGAGGAGCAGTGGCTCCGCGCTGATCTCAGTCTGTTGATCTCACACTCGGAGTCCTTCGGCATGGTGGTCCAGGAGTCCCTGGCTCACGGCATACCGGTAGTGGTCCGTAAGGGAACCGGCGCCGTCGAAGCGCTCGGCGCCCACGGGGCCGGTGAAGCGATCGATCTCACCGCAGGAATCGGATCGTTGGAGAAGCTCCTGCGTAGATGGCTTGGCGACCCTGCCCTGCGGGAGGGATGGCGGGCGGCAGCCGAGGCGGCAAGCAGGGTGTTGCCGCGATGGGAAGACACCGCACGGGAGGTCCTTCGCGCCGTCACTGCGGTGTAAAGAGCCCCTAGAGGTGCTGGATGCCTGCCCGCTGCATCGCGTCCCGGTAGGTTTCGATGTTCTTTGCCAGGAGTTCCTGCTGCTTCGCCTCGGACAGGGCAAACGCCCGACCACCGAGCGCGCTTGCTTTGTAGACCTTGATCCCGTGCTGCCGGAGCGGGGAGTGGTAGGTCTTCTCAAAGAGTGCAAGGAAGGCGGCGGCCTCCGCACCGTGGGCGACGACGGCGGAAACCCGCTTGTTGATCTTGAGGAACTGGCGGAACGGGCGGAGCCCGTCGGTCTTCTCCTGTGCGCTCAGTGCCGGCGGCAGTTCCGGGTCGCGGACCCAGGGGTAGCAGTTCCACGGCATGACATAGCGGACGTCCAAGTCGGCTGAGTCATAGATCAGCTGCGCACGCCGGGCGGCGTCGTCGTCGTTGAGGTGCGATACGAAACCCGAGGCGGGAGCCCGCCCGGGGCTGGTCTGGAGGGTGACGATCCGGCACTCATCTTCGTCATGCACCGGATCGATGTAAGGCACGGTGGAACCTGGCCTTTTGGCCATCAGTTCGTCGCACAGCTGCGTCACGGCAGCAATGTTGGGCTCCTGTAGCAAGGCCCTTTTTTCGTCCCAGTCAATGGTCACGTTCTCTCCTTCGGCAGCGCGGCGTCCAGAATCGGCGTCCCTTGCCACTTTACGCCGTCGCTTTACGCGTCGCTCACCCTCCTGCAGAGCCGAGGGACAAAACTGCCCGACGCCGGGCCGTGCCGGGCGCCAGCCGTCCCCCTGTCAGCTGGGCTACTGTCCCCTGAGCTTCTGCATATCGCGCCGGTCCTTCTTGGTGGGCCGTCCTGCGCCGCGGTCGCGCTGCGGCAGCCCGAGGGCGGGCGCGGCGGGGCGCTCCGGAGTGTGATCGGTAAAGCAGTGGGATGCTGCTTCAGCCCCTACCCTTTTTGCAATGAGCCTCCGCACTTCAAGGATGCGCTCGAAGCCAGGCTGCCGTACACGGATGGTGTCGCCGATAATCACGGACTGGGAAGCCTTGACCGGGTTCCCGTTGATTCGCACGTGTCCTGCCCTGCAAGCGGTTGTGGCCGCGGAACGGGTTTTGTAAGCACGGATGGCCCAGAGCCAGGCGTCAATGCGCACATTGGCGCTTTTTGATGGTTGGGCGGAAGTCGGAAGGCTCGTCATGATTGCGAACGAGTATAGTCGGCGCGCGGCCTGGGCTGTTGTCCGCAAAGCCGGTTACCGGCGTCGAAGTTCCGCGTATTCAAGGTGCGGGACAACCGTACCTGCGTCCCGCTCCAGGAAGTTGGTGCCGGGCGACACGATGTCGTCAATGGCATCCAGGACGGCTTCATTGAGGACAACATCCGCGGCCTTGAGGTAGTCGACCAGATGGTCCTCCGTGCGTGGACCGATAACCACGCTGCTGACGGCCGGATGATTCAAGGCGAAGGCGACAGCGAGCTGGATGAGGGTGAGTCCGTGCCGCTCGGCGACGCGGCCCAAGGCATCGGCGGCCAGGAGCTTGTTCCTGTTGAAAGGTGCCGAGACGTCGAAGCGCCCGGGAACGGCCGACGCGCGGGAGCTTGCGGGCTGGGGGACTCCCACGCGGTAGTTCCCGGAGAGCCAGCCGCCGTCGAGCGGTCCATAGCTGAGCACGCCAAGGTTGTACTGCTGCGTGATCGCGAAGACGTCGCGCTCATTCGCCCGGACCAGCAACGAGTAGGGCACCTGATCCACCACTGGCGGAATGAGATGGTTCGTAGTGGCGATCCACTGTGCCTCCACAAGCTGCGACGGCGTGAACACCGACGTTCCGTAGTAGAGGATCTTGCCCTGCCGGATGAGGTCGTTGAGGGCCGTGATGGTTTCCAGGACGTCCGTGTTGTAGTCGGGACGGTGTGCTTGGTAAAGGTCGATCCTGTCCGTCTGCAAGCGGTGCAGGCTCCCTTCCACGGCCTTCATGATCCAGCGCCGGGAATTCCCCGCGTGGGCGGGATTCGGGCCCATTTGTCCATGGAACTTGGTGGAAAGGAAAACGTCATCCCGCCTGCCATGGAGGGCCCGGCCCACAATAGCCTCTGCCTCGCCCTGCGAATAGATGTCTGCGGTATCGACGCTCGTGATGCCGGCGTCGAGGGCCGCATGGACAATGCGGATGCTTTCTTCGGCGCCCGTGGGCGCCGAACCCGTCCCAAGGTTAAGGGTTCCCAGGGTAAGGGGGCTGATCAGGGCGCCTGTGCGTCCCAGGGTTCGAAGCTCGCTGAGGCTCATCTCCGGCTTCCTCCGTGAAGAATCAAGGCTGTGCAATGGATTGACACGACGCTACACATGTCGTGGCCGGCGCACTCGAAAAACGTACAAATTCTTCGCTTTTCGTATTGCGGGGTAACGAAAACAACGCATGTCGAATTAAGAATTGACCTGAATCGACACGCGAATACACAAATATTGCCGTTATCGGCGTCCAGTGAATTAGTAGGAAGGCAGGCACGAAACTACAGAGAAAGGAACCCGCCATGACCCAGGTAACGGTGGATGGAGCCGCTTCGATCAAGCAGGCGTTCGCGCAATTTCCCTCAGGCGTGGCGGCTTTCAGTGCCATGGTCGGCTTCGTACCGGAGGCCCTGGTGGCATCGAGCTTCACAGTGGGAGTCTCGCTCGAACCGCCGCTCGTCATGTTTGCGGTGCAGAACTCCTCCACCACATGGCCCAAGCTCCGGCGCGCCCCTCGTCTGGGTGTTTCCATCCTGGCCCAGGGCCAGGAGGCTGTGTGCCTGCAGCTCTCCTCGCGGACGCAGGACCGATTCGCCGGCCTTGCGACCTCAACGAGCGACGCCGGTGCGGTGCTGATCGACGGCGCGGCGCTCGTGCTTGAGTGCGAAGTGGTCTCCGAAACGCCTGCGGGCGACCACGCGATCGTCGTCCTCGAAGTGAAGTCCGTGGAGATCAACCACGACGCCGAGCCCCTCATCTACCACGGGACGGGGTTCAGGCAACTGGCCGCCTGAGCCCGGACCAGCCGGGCGCTGCGGACGCTACGCCCGGGGGCGCGCCCCGGCAGAGGCGGTCACGCGGCCGGATGAGACAGCCTTGCCGCCATGGGGGTCTCCCCGGTGTTCGCGGACCGGCGCGGTAGTCCCGGGCGACTCCGCCGGGTTCCCTTCGTCGGGTTCCTCGTCAGAAGCAGGCGCTTCCTCACCGGCTGACGCTCCCCGCGCCCGTTCAGCTTCCTGCGCCCGTTCAGCCTCCCGCGCTGCGGCCCGGGCGTCAGCCTCGGCGACGGCAGCGGCCCACTGGCTGTTCAGGACCGGAGGATCCTGCTTCACCGCAACCACGAAGGGATGTTCCCTGGCCTGGGTTGTGGCGACGGCGGTGGCCGTGGCTGCGATTCCGGCTTTGATCTGGGTGGGCTTAGGCCAGGCCCGCGGGTTCACGAGCGACTTCCACGGGAAGTTCCGGACAGCAGCCCACGACGCCGACCACAGCAACCTTGTGGTCCCAACGATTCCAGGACGCGGTCTCCCCGGGACGAATGGCCCGGTGCCCGGCAAGCCGTCTTCCGCCGTCGTCGATTCCTCGGAATACGACGGTGGGGCGGGGGCGCGTCGAGGCCGCGGGGGCAAGTGCACAACCGGTACGGCATCGTGTTTCGGGAAGATCCCCACCATCGCGAGCAGGATGATCCAAAGCAGCTTCCCGACGCCGGCCAGCACCAAGGTGACAACCATCAGGAAGCCCAAACCAAGGAACATCAACAAGGCCAGCCCGAGCGTTCCAAAAAAGGTCAGATTGAGGCCAAGTGTTGTTGGATCCTCCACGTAGCCTCCCCGAGCCAGAGTTGTGAGGTGGGCGCCGCAACCGAAGGTCTGCGGGCATGTCTTCTAGACTACGGTCGAAATCTGAATGAATCATCCGCCAAACTGCGGCTTGCCGAGGTTGTTTCGAAGCTGTTATCTGCTGTGACAAAATTTGTTGCCTAGCTCTCACCTTCTCTTCCAGATAGGGCACCAATGTCACTCGATCCGGCCCGCCTCCGCCTAGGCGCCTGCCCGTGCTTGTCCGGAGAGCCGTACGCCGAGTGCTGTGGACGCTTCCACCGTGGAGACGCCGATGCGCCCACGGCCGAACAGCTCATGCGTTCGCGCTACTCGGCGTTCGTGGTCCTTGACAGCGATTATCTTCTGCGCACGTGGCACCCTGACACCAGGCCTGCCGCGCTGGACCTGGACCCGGACATTGAATGGCGCCGGCTGGACATCCTGGCGACGCACGGGGGCGGTCCCTTGGACACCGAAGGGACGGTCGAGTTCGCGGCGCACTACCGTTCCGACGGCGAACGTGGAGTCCAGCGCGAAAACAGCCGCTTCCTGCGGATCGACCGGCGTTGGTACTACCTCGACGGCGACTCCGGCTAGCGGTACTTCCGGTGCAGGCTCTCCTTCGACGAGGCGCGCGGGGTGGCGTCGGCGATCCACGGACCCGTTCCTTCGGATTGGTCAAGGATTCCGGCCTCAAGCCAGGCGTAGTCGCCCGCGAGGACGTTCGAGGACAACTCGTGATCGACGTCGTCGGTGTTCCGCCACAACTGGTCGAAGTATCCGTCCACGCGAATCCGGGCCTGCTCGCAATAGGCTTCGGCAAGTTCGTACGCGGCAGCGCCTTGCTCCGGTGCGGTCTGCAGCAGCATTTCGGCCCGTGAGCAACACGCAGCCATGGCAAACAGCTCGGCCCCGATATCGACGATCCTGCCGAGGAACGCTTGTTTGTGCTCAAGCCTCGCCTGCCAGCGGCCCATCCCGTAGAACGTCTGCCGGGCGAGCCGGCGCGAAGCCCGCTCCACATACCGCAATTGCTTGGCCAAACGCCCAAACTCACTGTAGGACCGCGGGTCCATGCCGGCTCCGGCCACCAACTTAGGGAGCCATTTGGCGTAGAAACCTGAGGCGCCGACGGCGGCACGCGCCTTCTCCTGCAGGGTTGCGTCCGCGGAGGCGAGCTCGCCCGCTGCCGAAAGGTGGGCGTCGACGGCTTCACGGGCGATGAGCAGGCGCATGATCTCGGACGAGCCCTCGAAGATCCGGTTGATGCGCATGTCCCTCAGCAACTGCTCGGCGGCCACCGCGCGTTCCCCGCGGGCCTCCAGGGAATCCGCCGTCTCAAATCCACGGCCGCCGCGGATCTGCACCAACTCATCAGCCACCGTGTAGCTGAGTTCAGTGGACCAAAGCTTGGCCAGAGCGGCCTCGATCCGCACATCTTTCTGGCCGGCATCGGCCATCTCGGCAGACAGTTCGAAAACGGCTTCAAGGGCAAAAGTGGTGGCGGCGATGAACGCGATCTTCTTGCCGACGGCCTCGTGTTTTCCGACCGGCCGGCCCCATTGGGTGCGGGCATTGGACCATTCGCGGGCGATCTTCAACGACCACTTGCCCGCCGCCACGCACAGCCCGGGTATCGAGAGCCGGCCGGTGTTGAGCGTGGTGAGCGCGATCTTGAGTCCCTGGCCTTCGCGGCCCAGCCGGTTGGCGGCCGGTACGCGGACTTGGTGGAACCGGGTCACGCCGTTCTCGATGCCGCGCAGACCCATGAACGCGTTGCGGTTCTCCACCGTGATGCCGGGAGAATCCATTTCCACGACGAACGCCGTGATTCCGCCCTTTTCTACCGTTCCATCCGGGTTGGTGCGCGCAGGCACCACGGCCATGACCACTACCAGTTCGGCGATCACGCCGTTGGTGGTCCAAAGTTTCACGCCGTCCAAAAGGTAAGACTCGCCGTCGTCGCTTGGCACTGCGGTGGAGCCCATCCGCGCGGGGTCGCTGCCGACGTCGGGCTCCGTCAGCAGGAAGGCGGTGATGGCGCCGGCCGCGCAACGCGGCAAGTACTCCTGCTTTTGTTCCGGAGTGCCGAAGACTTTGACCGGTTCCGGGACGCCGATGGACTGGTGGGCCGACAGCAGCGCGCCAAGGCTCGGGTGGACTGACCCCAGCAGTGCCAGCGCCCTGCCGTAATAGACCAGCGAGAGGCCCAAACCGCCGTACTCGCGCGGAATCTTCATGCCGAAAACGCCTAGCTCGGTGAGGCCGGCGAGGTATTCGTCCGGGATCTTTGCATCGCGTTCGATGGTTCGGCCGGACATGGTGCCGCAGAACTCCGCCAGCTTCGCCATGAACTCTTCGCCGCGCTGGACGTCTTCGGCTCTTGCCTGGGGCCAGGGATGTATCAGCCCGAGATCGAAGTCTCCCAAATACAATCCCTTGGCGAAACTCGGGCGGTTCCATTCGGTGTCGCGGGCGGCCTCGGCGACGGCGCGGGCTTCTGCGGCCGTGACGCCGCTGCTCTTGTTATCAGTGGCGGACGTCATGGGAGGACTCCTCTTGCCGGTTGTGCCGGTTCGAGCCCAGGATCCGCCTCGGGTGGGGGACCC
Organism: Arthrobacter sp. NPDC080073; assembly: GCF_040686575.1. Taxonomy (NCBI): domain Bacteria; kingdom Bacillati; phylum Actinomycetota; class Actinomycetes; order Micrococcales; family Micrococcaceae; genus Arthrobacter; species Arthrobacter sp. NPDC080073. The sequence continues at coordinate 16,395 of NZ_JBFBKR010000006.1, read as the reverse complement.
TTCAGCTGTCCCTCAATGCTACCCGCGGGTAGGTACCTGTGCTAGGGGCGGTTTGCGATGGGAATTCCACCGGAAGTTCCACTTTTCCGGCCTGGTGGACCAGTTGGTCCCACGCAAAATTGATGCCGTGGACCAGCCCGCCCAGCACGTTTTTCACGGTGAACCAGGCGAGGCTCCCGGCTCCGAGCAACGCAAGGGCGGCCATGGCCGCTACCGCGATGAAGGCTGCCAGAACCAGGCCAAGGATCAGTGTCCCCGCGAAGACATAGGTGCTGCTGTCTAAGGTCGTCAAGTCGAACTGCATTGGGTCCCCTCCGCAACGCTGCCAAAGCCGACGTCGGTGTCGGCGTCGTTGGTGTCGACACTAGGGGCGGCATCGGCGATTCGGCCAGCAACGACACCGGCGCCGGGGCCGTTGATATGCGATCGAAACCCTACCGGCAGGTAGATCACGGAAGGGTTGCGGCGCACCCTGCGTTAACCTTGTACGGGGCAGTTTTCGGGATTTCCGCTGCCAGACGGTTCCGCGGCAGCTGAAGGAGAGTAAGTGTCCCGCTCAGCAATGTCCTCAGCCGATGCCATCAGTGCACGGCTCAGGGACCTCGAACTCCTGACCAAAGGCCCCGCGTGGGCCCTCACGCGCTCGGCGCCATGGGTCATCGCGGTGCTCCAGGCCTCCTTCACCCGAACAAGGCCGCAGCTTCCGCTCGAAGAGTTCCATGCCGACGTCGACGCTTTCCTTGAGCAGCTCCGCAGGCAGGATCCCGGGCTGGGCGGCCAGGCGAGCGGCAAGGCATTTGCCGACGAATGGACCCGCAAGCAGTTCCTGACCCGCCGCAGCCAGTCCGGCCAGATCGTCTATGAAATCACCGAGGCGGCTGCGCGCGTCCTGGCGTTCCTCGATAGCCTCTCCAGTGAGCGCTCCACCCTTAACGGTTCCCGGCTCGGAACGCTGCTGGGCGACGTCGAAAAGCTCGCCAATGAGACGAATCCTGATCAAAGCGCCCGTTTGGAATCCCTTGAAGAGGAGATCCAGGAGCGCCGGCAGCTGATCGAGGAGATCAGCTCGGGCGACTTCGACGGTCTCTTGGACGATGAGGAAGCCGTCGAAGCAGCCGGGAACATCCTGGACCTTGCGGCGAGCCTGCCTGCCGACTACAAGAAGATGCGAGACCGCATCGAAGAGCTGGTTGGCGAGCTCCGCAACCAGATCATCGAGGAGTCCCTCAGCAAGGGCGCCACCATGGCGCAGGTCCTGGAGGCGGACAAACGCTTGCGGCAGAGCCCCGAGGGCCGCACCTTCCGCTCCTTCACGGCCTTCCTTGAGGACCCGCAGCAACAATTGCGCTTCCGCTCAGCGATCGGCGACGTGTTGAGCCGCCAATTCGCGGACGACCTTAGCCATGAGGACCGGGAAACCCTCAAGAACCTCGTGGCGGAACTGCGTACCCAGCACAGCCAGATCCAGCGCATCTACGGCAGGCTGTCCGAAAGCCTGAACAACTACATCCAGAGCGACGACATCCGCCAGTCCGTCCGGCTCCGGCAGGTCCTGCGCGAAGCCGAACAGGCTATCCGCTCCATGCCCTACGAACGCGACCGTCCCGGCCTTGTCCGCGGCCCGGTGTTGTTCAATGCCGGATTCGAATCGCTCGCCATGGTCAAGCTCTTCGATCCGGATGAGTTCGCGGCGCCGCCGAAGCTCGCCGACCCCATCGCCTTCAGCGATTCGGACCGTGTCCGTTCGCTGCGCTCCGCGAAGGCAAGGCCCGACGTCGTCCGCTCGGCGATGGCCGGCGCCTCCACACTGGCAGAGGCCTGGGCGAACCTCCCGGAGGAAGAGCGGCACATCAACACTGTGCGGGCCCTCCTGTCCGAAGCGCTGCACGGTGGTGCGGCGTTCGACCGGGCCGCTTGGGAAAACATCGACTTCGAACAAATCGATGGCAGCACACGCACCGCGTACCTGCCGCTCGTGACGCTGACTAAGGATTCCGATGACTGACGCCCACCCCACCGAGCATGCCCCCTTTTCGGAGCAAGGAGTGGACATAACGCAGCATGTCCAGTCCGAGGGTTCCCAAGACGGACATGCGCATTCCTGGACTGGGGCGGAAGACGGACATGCTCGTCGGGAGGTGCCCAGCGATGGACATGTCCACCCGGATCCGTTCCGAGTCACGCCCCGCGACACGTTCGTCGACGGCGCGGCGCTGTTCCCGGGCGATACCGGCGTGCTGCCCATGAAGGTCCGCCAGGCCCTCGTGCGGCTACTCAAGGGCCCGTATGTCGACGGCGGCCGCGACGAAAAGCTCTGGACGACCCTTCTGGACAACCAAGTGATCCTCCGTAGCCGGCTTTCGGAGCTCTTCCTGAACCTGCAGCTGGACCACGAGCGCAAGATCGCGGTGCTCCGACCCGTCGATCCCGAAGCCATCGGAGGAAGCGCCCGCTCAAGCATTCTTCGCCAGCAGCGCGCGTTGAGCCGGGTGGAAACCATCGTGCTTCTGCGCCTGAGGCTCCTCCTCGACCGCCATGTCACGGCCCAGACAGACCCTGTGATCACCCGCGAAGAAATCGCCGAACTCGTGGCGCACTACCAGCCATCCGGCCAACAAGACGCCCTCCGCGATACCGACGTCGTGAACCGCACGGTCACGAAGCTCCTGGCCCGCCAACTGCTCCTGGCCACCGGCATCGAAGACACCTTCGCGATCTCCCGAGCGCTCCCACTAGCCCTCCCCTTCGAAAACATCGGCGACATCCCGGCCCAAATCGAAGCACTGATCGCAGTAGCAGCCGACGAATCAGGCACGGAACCCCTCATCGAACTAACAGACACGGACGACGACGACCCCAACTCCAACGACGACGCTGACTCCGGCCTGGACGACACCAATGGTGACAATCACGCCGCAGCGGTGGATGCCGGCCCGGGAGTGGCATCGGGCCTGTCGGAGCCGCGCGCTGAGCTGATCGAAGATCAGCTGCGCGGCGAAGGGGCGGGGCCGGCATCCACCGCGGAGGCTTACGCAACCACAACAGCGAAGACCACCAGGGAGGCAGCCAAGTGACTATCGCAACCATGCTTCCGATCGGCGAACTCACGAACCCGGGCCAGATGCGCCTTGCCTTGGTCCAGGTGGTCAACTGGGGCACGTTCCATGGCGCCCACACGATGCACGTGGACCGCAACGGCACGCTGCTCACAGGCAACTCGGGCGTCGGCAAGTCGACGTTGTTCGATGCCATGCTCCGCGTCTTCGATGCCCGTCCGCGCTCCAATGAGGCTGCCGCGCAGCGTGCCGGCGGGGCCGTGGAGGACAAGAGGACCACCTTCACGTACATGCGTGGAAAAGTGGGCGACAAGGCCGTGGGCGAGGGCTCGGCGAGTGCCTTCCAGCGCCCGGGTGCCACCTGGTCCGCCGTCGCGCTGACGTTCGACAACGCCGCCGGCACCAAGATCACTATCTCGGCACTCTTTGACCTGCCTAAGAACGGCACGGAGTCCAGCGTCGGCCGGTTCTACGTGATCGACAACAAGCCCCTGGATCTCGGAGCGATCGAGGGCATCGCGGAGAAGCGCTTCACCAAGGGAGCGCTGGAGACCATCTTCCCGGATGCCCAGATCTTCGATGTCCACAAGGCCTTTGCGGAGCGTTTCCGCCGGCTTCTTGGCATCAACTCGGACCAGGCGCTTCCGCTTTTGCGTGTGATCCAGGCCGGTAAGGGGCTCGGCGGCAGCGTCAACACGTTCTTCCGGGATCAGGTGCTCGACGCGCCCGCGACGCTCACGGCTGCGGACGACGTCGTCGAGGAATTCAGCAACCTCATGTCCATCAGGCAGCGGCTGGAGGACGTCCGCCAGCAGCGCGATCAGCTCGCTCCCGTGCCCGGGATGAACAAGGAGTATGCCCAGTCGCTGCTGGAGGCCAACCGGCTCCGGGAGCTCAGCGGCGAGGAGTTCGACGCCTACAAGCAGCAGCTCTCGGTCACGGTCCATGCCAAGACCTTGGCCCGCTTCAAGGACCTTGCCCAGGCGAAAGCCAAGGAGCTCAGCGCTGAGCGAGGCGTCCGCGACGCGCTCGCCAAGGAACTTCGCCAGCTCGAATCGGATTACAACAACCAGGGCGGGAACGCGATTTCGGCGATCGAGCAGTCGCTCGAAAATGCCCGGGTCGGCCTCAAGCTCCGCCAACAGGTCGAGGAAGCTGCCCGCCAGGCATTGGCCGACGCCGGACTCAACCTTGAGTGGACAGCTGAGGGTTGGGAGCAGGCCCACGAGCAGGCCGCGAGCCGCTCCGCCGAACTCAAGGACGATTCCGAAGCGCTGAGGGAACTCCGGTTCGAAGCCTTCGACGGCCACGCCACCAAGAAGCGGGAACTCGCTGCAGCCCAGCAGGAGCTCGTCTCGCTGAAGACGCGCAAGTCGCTGCTGCCGCCGTCGAGCATTGAAAACCGCGCCGCGATCGCCGCAGCCACCGGCGTCCCCGAGGACCGCATGCCCTTCGGTGGCGAGCTGATAGACCTCGCCGAGGGGGAGGAACAGTGGCGGCCCGCGGCCGAGCGCGCCTTGCGCAACCTGGCCACGACCCTGTTGGTTCCGGGCGAGCATTTCGCTACGGTCACGCGTTACCTCAACGACAACACCGTCCGCGGTGCGCTGCGGGCCGTGGACGTTTCCAAACCGCTCGCGGGCGGCGCTTTGGCTGTGGAGGACGTGTCCGACGGCGATTTGCTGACGAAGCTGAACATCCTCACCTTGGGTGCCAATGAGGACGCCGGAAAGTGGATCCGCGAGCGGATCGCCCTCGATTTCGCCTACCCGTGCGTGGAAGACCCGGACGAACTCGCAAAGCTCGACAAGGGCCTGAGCCTGGGCGGAGTGGTCAAGCGCAACCGCCACACCGTGGAGAAGGACGACCGCTTCACGAGCCGACAGGACTACGTTCTCGGTTTCGACAATGCTGCCAAGCTGGAGCTCGTGGCCGCGAAGGTGGGCGAGCTAGAAAACGAGCTGCTGAAGGCCGCCGAACTAGCCCAAAGCCGCGAGGATTCCCACCAAGGGATGACGCGCCAGCTTGAAGCGTTGCGCCGCATCGCCGACGACGAACGTGGCTGGGAGCAGGTCTCTGCAGCGGTCGCCTCGGAGGAGCTCGCCAAGATCGAACAGCGGCTCAAGGATGCCTTGGCTGCGCAGGCCGACCTGGAACCATTGCGTGCAAACATCGAGGCCGTGCGCGAAAAGCACCAGTCCTCCACAGGGTCGGCAGCGGTTTTGCAGAGCGAATACAAGACGCTCGATCAGCAGATGACCACGGCTGACGCCCTCCTTGATGCCGCACGCAACCGCCTGGACCAGGCGCCGCCGTCGGGCACTACCGTGACTGCCCTCGAACCGTACTTCAGCGCATTCGGCGAGGTGGGCGAGCTCCACGAACTCGACACCCTGGCTGCCGAAGTCCGGAGCAAGCTCCTGGCGGAACTGCACGCCGCGGAGTCCCGCGGGCAGGCGTTGGCCGAGCGGCTGACGCGCATGTTCGAAGGGTTCGTACGCGAGTGGGGCACCGCCATTTCCGCGGACCACGGCACCTCGATCGGTGCTGCGGGGGAGTTCGAGTCCCGCTATCACCAGATCGTCAGCGAAGGGTTGCCCGCGCAGGAAGCCGAATTCCGGCAGTTCTTCAACCAGCGCACCCACGAATCGTTCAGCACGCTGCTCCACCTGCTCGACGAGGAACGCCGCGCCATCACGAGCCGAATCCTGCCCCTCAACGGCATCCTGTCCGAGGTCAATTTCCACGAGGGAAGCTTCCTGGAACTCGACATCAAGCAGACGCTGCCCGCCACCGCGAAGCAGTTCAAGGACGCCATCCACAACGCGTTGAAGACGCGTCACTCGCGGCCGTCCCGCGCGGCCGGCGCAGCTTCGGGCGGGGCCCCGAGCGAGGCGGACGACGACGTCGAACTCACGAACCGCTACAAGTCGCTCGAAACCCTGGTCAAGCGGCTCGGTTCGCAGACCCCCGAGGACCGGCGGTGGCGAGCCGAGGTGCTGGATGTCCGCGGGCATCTGTTCATCCAGTGCAAGGAGCACCGCTCCGTCCAAGGCCCGCGTGGTGGAAAGAAGACCGAGGTGTACATGCACGCGGACACCGGCTCGATGTCCGGTGGAGAGCGGCAGCGTTTCACGGCGTTCATCATGGCCGCGGCGCTGAGCTACCAGTTGGGTATCGCCGAGCAGGGATTCACGACCTACGGAACGGTCATGATGGACGAGGCGTTCGTCCTGGCATCGGAGGAGTTCGCCGGTGCGGGCATCAAGGCCTTGCACGAGTTCGGCTTCCAATTGTTGCTGGCCGCGCCCGAAAACGTCATTGACCTCTCCCGGCACCTTGGCTCCGTCACCGAAATCCTGCGCGACAAACGAACCAACCGCTCCGGCGTGCTCACGGCTCCAGTCATCGGCGGTCCGGGCGTGCCCGGCGAATGGCGTTCCGAGGCCAACCCCGTGGACATCGTCCTCCGGTAACTCCGACGCCCGCTCACTTGTGTGGGACTTTCGGCCGACGCCCGCTCACTTGACGTGAGCCGGCGTCGGCGGTTTTGCCCTCAAAGGTGAGCGAGCGTTTGCCGCGGCAGCTCTACTTTCCTTGGACCCGCCCCAGGAACTGGGCGGTCCGGGACTGCAGTCCGGCGATTTGGCGAACGACGACGGCGGCCGGGTCCGGATTGATCTCATTCGCCGGGGGCTCCTTGCGGACGTTGGCGCAGCAGCCGAAATCGGCACAGATCAACGTCCCCACGGTATTGCCGTCGCGCCCCGATTGGCCCGCGCGCTTGGCAACCCAAAGATAGACGTCGTCCTTGGAAAACACGTCGCGGCACAGCTCGCAAAGTACAGAGCGCTTCTTGCCGGAGCCTCCCTCCGGCGCACGCAGCATGATGCCAGTGAGGGAGCCCCCGTTCGGGAGGACGAGATATCCCCGCATCGGCATCTTTTCGTCTCGCCAGCCCAGGAATTCGAGCTCGTCCCAGTCGAGGGAATCGAAGTCCTTCGGGAGGTTGAGTTTGGCGGCCTCCGAGCGGCTCGCATTGATGAATGAGGAACGGATTTGTTGGGCGGTGATTTTCTGCACGGCGGGGTTAGATTTCCTGGCCGCCGAGCGGGATGGCCGACGCAGAGGGGGATGCAAAGCAGGCCAATACGGCCACCTCGCCAACCACGGCAGCGCCAACGTGTGCAGTGCGCATGCTCATCCTCTCGATCTCCACCGCTTTCGCGGCCTTGGCGCCGTCCGTTGAATCAACCGGCTCTGTCATCTTTGCAAACGCCGTCCCCGGTGTCCAAAAATCCGTGCGTTGAAGCTCGAGCGTCGAATTAACCTGCGCTTTGCCGGCGGGCAACCGGGCCGGGTTACGCTGGCGTCGTGGCTGGGAACGTGCTTCATGCTGACCAGAACGGACGACGGCGGTTTGTCGCCTTGGGCGATTCCTTCACCGAGGGCGTGGGGGACCGGAATGAGGCCCTACCGAACGGCGTCCGGGGCTGGGCCGACCGTGTTGCCGAGAAATTGGCCAGGGCCGAACCTGGTTGGGAGTATGCGAATCTTGCCGTGCGGAGCAAGCGCCTCCGGCATGTCGTTGAGGAACAGTTGGACCGGGCGTTAGCCATGGAACCCACGCTCATCACTCTCTATGCCGGCGGTAACGACATCCTGGATTTCGGCACGGACATGGACCAACTCATGGCCGAATACGAAAAGCTTGTAGCGCGCCTCGCAGCCACCGGGGCCACATTGGTCTTGTTCACGGGGTACGACGTCAAGGTCTCGGCCGTACTGGAACCGTTCAAGAAGCGCAACGCCCTCTACAACGAACGGGTGCGCCAGCTCGCCGCCAAGCACGGGGCCGTGCTGGTGGACTATTGGTGCCTCGATGCCTACCACGACCGCCGGATGTGGGCCCCGGACCGTCTCCACATGTCCAAGGCCGGGCACAAATACATGGCGGCGCAAGTCCTGGACCACCTCGGCGTCCCCCATAAGTTCTCGCCCAAGGATTGGGAACCGCCGCAGCGGCTCAAGCTGCGCGATTGGGAGCGTCGCCAGCGACGTTGGGTGAACGACTGGGTCCTGCCTTTGTTCGGCCGAAAGCTCCGCGGTGTCACACTCGGGGACACGCTGAGTCCGCGCTGGCCGGAACTCGTGAAGGTTCCGCGGAAGGCCGGGCTTCGGAAGCTCGCAGAACGCCAAGCCGCGGCAGCTGCCTCACGCCGAGCGGTCGCCGCCGCTGACCGAGCGGGCGCCGGAACCCAGGCTCAAGACGAGGGACAAAGCAACGCCCAAAACAACGGGGGGACATGACCATGGCCACGCATACGCCGCTGCGATTCGTCGCGGTTGGAGATTCCTTCACCGAAGGCGTCGGCGACACCGATCTTCGCCTCCCCAACGAGTGCCGCGGCTGGGCCGACCGTGTGGCGGAGGAACTGGCCACGCACCGGCCGCAGACACAGTACGCGAACCTGGCGCTCCGCGGCCGTCGGCTCAGGCAGATCGTGGTTGAACAACTCGAGCCGGCGCTCGCGATGGCTCCCACGCTCGTCAGTTTCCACGCCGGAGGCAACGATCTCCTCGGCGCACGACTGGACATGCGCCTACTGGTCCGTGGGTTCGAGGACGCCGTTGCCCGGATCGCGCAAACTGGTGCCCAAGTCCTGCTGTTCACCGAGTACAACGTGCCGCTCTCGCCGGTGTTGGAGCCGCTTAAGCTGCGCACGGCCGTCTTCAACAAACACATCCGGCGCATTTCCGCAGCCTACGGAACACTTCTGGTGGACCATTGGTGCTTCGAAAAGTACCAGGACCGCCGGATGTGGGCTCCCGACCGGCTGCATATGTCCGGCATCGGACACGAATACATGGCGAAGAAGGTCCTGGAGGTGTTGGGCGCCGCGCACTCGCTCGGCTCGCCGGTGCTTGGGCCGCTGCAGCCGAGGAGCCGCGCCGAGATTATGGCCGACGACGCCGCGTGGCTCAGGCGCGATGTGGCACCCTGGCTTTTGCGTCGTTTCAGGGGAGTTTCGAGCGGCGATCACCTGAGCGCACGGTGGCCGGCGGTCATGCCGGCGTCACGCCTGACAACTTTTTGGGATGGACGGGCATCGAAGCAGCCGAATTTCCGGGATTTCCGCCAACGCGAGGTGCCAAAAATGTGCTCTGCGTGACGCCCAGCGCCCGCAACAGGGCTAGTCCAAGAGGTTTTCGAAACCGGTGGATGCCGTGGTGACCGTGAATTCGATGATCTCGAAGTCGGCTACTCCGTTGACGTAGAACGGATCCGTCGCCAGGGAAGCGTCCAGTGTTGCACGGTCGACGTTGGACAACAGCACGCCCCCGATGGCTGGAACGCGACGTCCGGACGCAACGAACGTACCGGCGTCGAACGCTTCTTTGACCCAATCCATGTGCGCGGGGCGGTGGAAATCGACGATTTCGTCGGGAACTTTGTATGTCAGTGAAACGACGAACATGCCGCCCAGCTTACAACGAGGAGGGCGGCCAAAACGGGCCGCCCTCCGAGAACGCAATGAACTACGGCAGGAGCTTGACGGCGGAGTTCCAGTTGTAGTCGGGGTGTGCTTCGCTGATCTGCAGCGTCATGACGAGCAGTTGGAAGGCTTCGAGCTCACGCGAGCGGCGCAGCGGTCCGACGTTCACCGGGCGCAAGCCGGCACCTTTGACAAAGTCGACGACGGCGGCGGTCGCCTCGGCGTCGTCGCCCGCGACCAGCACGTCGAGGGTTTGGCCGCCCACTTCGCCGTCACCGAGCGTGGCTGCGAACACGGTGTTGAACGCCTTGACCACCGACGCACCCGGGACCAGGGCCTGGAGTTCTTCGGCTGCCGAGGTTCCGGCGGGGACAGTGAGGGAATCGAAGGTTTCGAAGTTCACGGGGTTGGAGATGTCCACGATCGTCTTGCCGTTGAGCGCTGAGCCATAGGACGAAAGGACTGCTTTCGAGGCGTCGAACGGAGTGGCCAGCACTACGATGTTGCCTTCCACGGGGGATCCTGTGATGCCGGAAGTTCCGTTGACCGTCGCCGCAAGCGCAGCGGCAGAGCTTGCGTCGCGGCTGAGGATCTGGACGCTCTTGCCTGCGACGGCCGCGCGGGCCGCAATGCCGGATGCCATGTTGCCGGTGCCGATGATGGTGATGTCAGCCATTGTTGTTTCCTTTGCTTGAGTGCTCATGTTTGGTTCCGCTTGTTTTACTTGAAGCTTCAACTAAGACAATAATGAGCTTAAGTTGAAGTGTCAAGTATTGATTTGCTTCTAAGATGAATCCATGACCGAACCGCGCTGGCTCAACGCCGACGAACGCCGTGCCTGGCTGGCCCTCTTGAGCATCAACACCCTTCTGCCCGCAGCCCTGGATACCCAGTTGCAAGCGGCCGGCAAATTGTCGCTGTTCGACTACAACGTGCTCGCCATGTTGTCCGAAGCGGAGGGGCGATTCCTGCCGATGAGCGAGCTTGCCGCCCGCACCAGCGCTTCCTTGTCGAGGTTGTCGCACGTCGTCACCAAGCTCCAGAGACGCGGATGGGTGGAGCGCGAAGCCCATCCGGGTGATGCCCGTGTCACCGTGGCGCACCTGACGGAGGCCGGCATGGACACCATCGTGTCCCTCGCCCCGGGGCATGTGGATGCCGTCCGCGCGTTGATGTTGGACGCCATGACCGACGAGGACGTTGCGGACCTCGCGCGGATCGGCGAGAAGATCGTGGCCCGCCTGGACGATGACCACTGGATCCTGCGCGAACGCTAAGCCGCGAACGCTAAGCCGAGACCGCCTGGCCGAGTGTGACGGCCGCCCCGCACTGATGAAAGACTGGCGCCATGGATTTTTCTGCCCGGTATGTGGCATTGGGTGACTCATTCACCGAGGGACTTGGCGACGCCGACCCCTCGCGCCCGAACGGAGTCAGGGGATGGGCGGACCTTGTTGCCCATCAATTGGCCCAAAGCAACGACAATTTCGGCTACGCCAACCTGGCCATCCGCGGCAAGAAGCTCCGGCAAGTCATGGCAGAGCAGGTGGACGCCGCCGTCGCGCTGCAACCGACGCTGGTGACCCTGTACGCGGGAGCGAACGACATCTTCCGCCCCAAAGTCGATATCGACAGGCTCATGGAGGAATACGAAGCCGGTATCGAGAAGCTAAGCGCCACCGGAGCCACGTTGCTTCTCTTCACGGGTTTCGACGCCCGCAGCTCCAAGGTTTTCGGCACCATGCGCGGGCGCACCGCTATCTACAACGAATTGCTGCGGGAAATCGCCGAAAACCACGGTGCGCTGCTGGTGGACTATTGGCGCTTCAGCGAATACCACGACTGGCACATGTGGGCACAGGACCGGATGCACATGTCCACTGCTGGTCACATCAACATGGCGAACCGCGTCCTGGCCGTCCTGGAGCACGAAGGTTCCCTCGAGGTCCCGCCGCCCGTCACACAACCCCAGCTTGCGCGGGTGGAAGCGTTGCGGGCCAACGCGCGTTGGGCCCGTGAACACGCCGCACCGTGGGTCGTCCGCCGAGTTACGGGCAAGTCGTCAGGTGATGGCCTCAGCCCGAAGTACCCCCGGCTCACAAAACCCTAACTGTTTTGGCCGGCGAGGTTCCGGAAGCCCGGTGTGGCGAGCAGTCCGCCGTCGTTCTTCACCGCGAGCACGTCCACGTCCCAGCGGGCGGTCGCCAGCGCGAGGCTCCGGGCGCCGCCGGCCATGATGGCGGTGGCGAGAACATCGGCCGTGGTGATGTCGGCCGCTGCCACCGAAACCTGGTGGAACCCTTCGTCCCGCGCGGCTGGGAGGCCCGCAGACCAGATATGGTGGCCGCGTTCGCTGGTCCCGGAGGTCGCCAGTGCGTGTTTTCCCTTGCTGCCGAGCGGAAACGCGGTCAGGAGCGTCGTCCGGTCCTCCGGATCAACAATCCCCGCCAGCCACGGCCGTGTACTGCCCGGTGTGGGGGAACCGTCCACCAGGACATCCCCGCCCGCATTGAGGCACCAATCCTTCAAGCCCAGTGCGAGCAGCGACGTTCCGGCTTCCCGTATGGCATGTGCCTTGACGATCCCCGCCAAGTCAACGACGCCGTCGGGCCGTTCCGCCGTGAACGCACCTTCCGTGAGGGTGCGCCATTCGGTTGCCGCGACATACAGCCGGCGCATGTCCGCCGAGGCATCCATCAGGGCCAGCTCGCGGCGCGCCATCGCGCTCGCCTCCGAGTCGGAACGGTAGAGACTGAACGTCCGATCCAGCCTGTTGAACAACTGCTCGACGACGGCGGCGGCCGCCTCGAGTTCTTCCACGGCAGCTTGGGGAGCCGTCCCTGGAGCAGCTGGGATGGCGAGGCTCACCACGGTGCCCATGCTGGTGAACGTCCGGGAACGAAGGCCGGGCTCCGCACTGCCCTGTCGGGGCCCACTTGGCTTAGAAGTGGGCTGCATCGAGGGCTGCCTGGAGCGATGTGAGATAGGCCTCGCTGGTAACGGTGGCCCCGCCGATGGTCTGCACGTTCGCCGACTGGGCGCTCAGCACCTCTGATCGGAGAAGGGGTGCTGCCCTGGCGCTGATCTGGACGGATCTTTGCTCTTGGTCAGTCAGATGCAGGGCTGTGACATCCGTGATCACCCCGGCCTTGACAGTCACCTGAACCTGGACTGTTCCGAACCGGGTCTCTACGGCCGTGCCGGCGTAGGTGCCGCCCGCCTTGGCCGAAGCTCCCAGGGTGGAACTGGAGCCGGAGCCGGGAGTGGAGCTGGAACTGGAGCCGGAGCTGGAGCCGGCTCCGGTTCCGGAGGACGATCCGGAAGCGCTGCTCCCGGTGGTTCCGGTCGCCGTCGAGCCCGTAGTGGTTCCGCCTAAGTTTCCTGTGGAAGACGTGGTGACCGCCGACGCGTTCGATTCCGACACGTGTGCGCCCGCCTGCCAGCCGACCACGAGGATTGCCGCGGACGCAAGCGCTGCTGAAATTCCTGCCCTGAGTCTCACCAGTCAAACCTTTCGTAGTGGAGTTGTTCCTCCCGCACGCCGGAGCTTTTCGCCTCGGCCAGGAGATGCCCGGCCCATGCAGTCGGACCGCAAATGTAAACGTCGGCGTCCGCTATGTCCGGCACAAAGTCCCGCAGCCGCGAGCTGCCGGCAGAAGCGGGCAGCCAGGCGCTTTGGGGATTCGCGGACCGCGGGCCGGTCAGATGGAAGAGCGTGGCACCGCGTTTCTTGCACAATTCCAGGATCTCGTCTCCTAGGAATAGCTCTTCCGCGCTGCTTCCACGCAACAGGACCGTTGCCTGGCCGGGCGCGAAAGGAGTGGATTCCAGGAGCGCCCGGAGGGGAGTAATCCCGATTCCTGCCCCAATCATCACCACGCGGTCCCGGCTCCGGGCGGCCGTGCTGAAGACCCCGTAGGGCCCTTCGATAGCAACTTTCGTCCCCGGCTTGAGGGAGGCGAGGCGGGCCGAACCGGCCCCCAGATTCCGGACGGTGATCCGCAACGTCGGCTGCCGCGATGATTTCCCCATCCGCGGCTCCGCCGACAAGCTGAACGGATGCGCCTGCCACCACAAGCCGGGAGCGAGGAAGCGCCACACGAAGAACCGGCCGCCGCTTCCGGACAATTCGTTCAAACGCAGCCCGGTCATTTCGATACTAACGACGTCGGGGGACACCCGAACCACGCGGCGTACCGTCAGCTGGTGCCGGTACGTGGCTATGACCGGCTTTGCAACGCGGTACCAAGCAAGCGCCGAGCCCGTTCCTATGCAAAGCAGGAGCCAGTACCAGCGCTGCCAGGTTCCTTCAGCGAACAAGCCGCCCACACTGAACTGGTGCGGGATTGCCGTTGCTACCGCGAGGTAGGTGAGCAGATGAACGAAATACCAGAATTCGTAGGGAAAACGGCGCCGCACAGCTACCAGCGAAGTGACCACCACGGCTATGAACAATGCCATGGAGACGAATGCCAGCCACATATCGGGCACCAACACCCAGAGCGAAACGGCCTCGCTGACGGGGTTCAGGCCCTCGGCCATGCCGTAGCCGGTCGCCAGGAGAAGTCCATGCGCCAACAACAGGTAGAGCGACGGTTTTCCTAGCTTCCGGTGGAACTCCAACGCCCTGTCGTGCCCCACCGCGCCGTCCACAAAAGGCAGGCGCGCCGCAAGCAGGAGCATCAGGATGACAAGGTCCATGCCGGCGAGCCCGGCCAGGATCCCGACGGTGGTGACCGCCTGGGTGGGGTTGCCGACGGACGACACTCCGCCGTCGGCGAGCCACAACGCCACCGCCGCTGCGAGGGACGCCCACAGCGCAACCGTGAGCATGTCCGTCCGGAACATGCGGCGGCGATGCTGCGCAGCGAACCTCCCCTTGGTGGAATTGCGCCGGGCGGCGGCTGGAAGACGGCCTGGCGGTGTATCCACGCGTTGGCCCCGGGAGGCGAGGAGTTGTGAGTTCATGACTCAAGATTGAATGCTCAACCTTTCGTTCTCCTGTGAAGGGGCTAGACGCCGCTTATGAGTTGAGTGACTTGGTTCTTATACACCCGATTGGTCTTAATTTCCCCTAGCCCCTAGACTTATTAGGCGCTAGGTGGCGCGGAGCGTGTGCAATTGCTCCGGTTGGCGGTGACTGTTGGCAACAACGGGATATCCGCGGGCCGGTAGTTAGGGGCTCAAGTTGCGTGCATTCCAGTATTCGCCCAGTATTCCGGCCTTTGTCCGGACCCACTACCTTCGCCGCGGCGGTGATCATTGGCTGGTTTCAGTCGAGGTATCCAGCCTGCGGGAACTACCGAAAACGGTGTGGACTGGTTGCGGACGTCGCCTATTGCACGGGAAGCAGGAACTCTGCTGGCCGTTTCATATTATTTTTTAGGAGAGTCGTCATGGCAGCAAACTGCCAGGTGACCGGAGCCGAGCCGGGCTTTGGACACAGCATTTCGCACTCGCACCGCCGCAACAAGCGTCGGTTCGACCCCAACATCCAGAAGAAGCGCTACTGGGTTCCGTCCCTGCGCCGTAATGTCACGCTGACCCTGTCGGCCAAGGGCATCAAGACCATCGACGTTCGCGGCATCGACGCAGTCGTCGCCGAAGTTCTGGCTCGTGGGGTGAAGCTCTAGTGGCAAAAGACAAGGACGTACGTCCGATCATCAAGCTGAAGTCGACTGCGGGAACCGGTTACACCTACGTGACCCGCAAGAACCGTCGTAACGACCCGGACCGTCTGGTCCTGAAGAAGTACGACCCCAAGATCCGCCAGCACGTCGAATTCCGAGAGGAGCGCTAAACATGGCTAAGAAGTCCAAGATTGCTCGCAACGAGCAGCGCAAGGTCATTGTTGAGCGTTACGCTGCCAAGCGTCTCGAACTGAAGAAGACCCTGGTTGACATCAACGCGACTGACGAAGCACGCGAAGAGGCTCGCCTCGGCCTGCAGAAGCTGCCCCGCAACGCCTCCCCGATCCGTCTGCGTAACCGCGACATCATCGACGGCCGCCCGCGCGGTACCTTCCAGAAGTTCGGTATCTCCCGTGTCCGCTTCCGCGACATGGCTCACCGTGGTGAGCTCCCGGGCATCACCAAGTCTTCCTGGTAGTCCAGAAGCATTAGAAGGGCCGGCAACCGTTTGGTTGCCGGCCCTTCTTGCGTTTAACGCGCTCGGGTCTTGATGCGACCGGCTTCGCGGCCTTGTGATTAAGCTTTGTGATTAAGTGGTGCAGCACACAGTGCCGAATTACGACGCCGGCGGCTTCTTTTTGCGCGGAACCGGCTGCTTTATCCCGGATTGACGCGGTTTTTGGTCGCCTGGGGGGTGATTTGCGTGGGGTCTTGGGGGTGTGTAAAGTAGTTCGAGTCGCCGCCGCTGATGCGGAAAAATTGCGACAGACTCCCTTCCAATTGGAAACCAAATTCCTGGTTCGCTTTTGTGCGTTCCGGTGCGGTTTCCGGGGGTCCCGGATGGTGTTTTGTCCGGCGCGGTTCCCGGGTTCGGGAGTTGTGCGGAGAGAGCGGATCTGGTAAGTTTGGGAAGTTGCTCCGGAGCGATCCTGGACCCTGTGGGGTGTGGGTGGTGCCGGGTGTGTCTGTTGTTTGAGAACTCAATAGTGTGCCAAGTTTGTTGATACCGATTTATTTATATGAATTGGTTGTTTTGGCTGGTCCTGTGTCACCTCCGTGGTGCGGGGCTGGTTTTTTACAGCTGGTTTCAAATTTTGTGCAGCCTGGCCGTCCGTTGTTTCCGGTGGTTGTGGTTGTGTCTGTTTTTGTTTTACTTCAACGGAGAGTTTGATCCTGGCTCAGGATGAACGCTGGCGGCGTGCTTAACACATG